>NZ_DASRXP010000177.1:0-2599 GCF_035687465.1 Kribbella sp. | reverse complement strand
GACGCGGTGCGGATCCGGAAGGAGGATCCGTGGGAGGTGCAGGCGGAGTTCGCCAGGGCGCTCGGGGAGGGGCCTGGGATCGTCGTACTGAAAGGGGCCTTTGGCAAAGACGTGGTCGATGCCGCGACCAACGAGTTCCGGTTGATGATCGAGGATCAGCGGGCAGCCGGGACTGCTGGGGGTGATCACTTCGCCAAGCCTGGTGCGAACGACCGGGTCTGGAACGCGTTGGAGAAGCTTGCCCTGCGCAATCCTGAGGTCTTCGCCGCCTACTACGCCAACGACCTGCTGGCACTGATCGCGAAGGCGTGGCTCGGACCGGGGTACCAGGTGACTTCGCAGGTGAACGTTGTGAATCCAGGAGGTGAAGGTCAGACCGTACATCGCGACTACCACCTGGGATTCCAGTCGGACGAGGTCGCCGCTGCCTACCCTGCCCATGTGCACAGGTTGTCCAGCGCACTGACGCTGCAAGGAGCGGTCGCACACTGTGACATGCCGGTCGAGAGCGGACCGACGCTCTACCTGCCGCACTCACACAAGTACGAGCTGGGCTACCTCGCCTGGCGGCAGCCGGAGTTCAGCGAGCACTTCGTCGCCAATCACGTGCAGTTACCGCTGGAGAAGGGCGATGCGGTCTTCTTCAACCCCGCGCTGTTCCATGCGGCCGGCAGCAACCATTCGCCGGATATCAAGAGGATGGCCAATCTCCTGCAGATTTCGTCCGCGTTCGGTCGCGCGATGGAAACCGTCGACCGGGTCCGGATGGCGGTCACCCTCTATCCCGTACTACGGACGCTGCGGCAGGATGGCGCCTTCCCGGATCTGAAGGTACCGGCCCTGGACAACGTGATCGCCGCGAGCGCGGAGGGATACGCTTTTCCGACCAACCTGGACCGGGACCAGCCGATCGGCGGACTCGCGCCGCAGACCCAGGCCGAACTGATCCGGCAGGCCCTCGACGAGGACTGGCCGGCCGAGCGTGTGCAGCTGGCCCTCGACGAGCACGCAGTACGCCGCCGTACGGACGACATCTGAAGGAGAAGGCATGGAACCGCTTCGCATCGGTATCCTCGGCGCCGCCCGGATCGCGGGCAAGGCGATCGCCGACCCCGCCCGGTTGACCGGCCATCGGCTGGTCGCCGTCGCCGCGCGCGACCAGGACCGCGCGGAGACCTTCGCCGCCGAGCACGGGGTCGAGCGGGTCCTTGCCTGCTATGACGATGTCATCAACGATCCCGAGGTCGAGGCGATCTACAACCCGCTGGCGAACGGGCTGCACGGACCGTGGAACCTGAAGGCGATTGCCGCGGGCAAACATGTGCTGACGGAGAAGCCGTCGGCGAGTAATGCCGTCGAGGCGGCGCAGGTGCGGGACGCAGCGAAGGAACGCGGAGTGGTCCTGATGGAGGGCTTCCACTACGTGTTCCACCCGGTGACGCGGCGACTGCACGAATTGCTGGCCAAGGGTGAGCTCGGTGAACTGCAGCACGTCGAGACGACGATGGTGATGCCGCCGCCCGCGGACGACGATCCGAGGTGGTCGCTGGCGCTGGCCGGCGGCGCGGTAATGGATGTCGGCTGCTACGCCCTGCATGCGCAGCGGATGCTCGCACCGTGGGGTGGCGGGATGCCGAAGCTGGCGAACGCCCGCGCTGGTGAGCGGAAGCGACTGCCCGGCGTGGACGAGTGGCTGAACGCCGACCTCGTCTTTCCGAACGGGGCGACCGGCGCGGTCCGGACCAGCATGGCCGGCGAGGACCTCGACTTCAGCTGCCGGATCATCGGCACCCGGGGCGAGGCGTTCGCGCCGAACTTCGTCCTCCCGCAGCAGGACGACCGGCTGATGGTGAAGACGAAGGAAGACACCTGGGTCGAGCAGCTCGGTCGGAGGTCGTCGTACACCTATCAGCTGGAGGCGTTCGCCGCCCACCTGCGGGACGGGACACCGCTGCCGATCGACGCGGACGACGCCGTCGACACGATGGAACTGATCGACGCCTGCTACCGCGACGCCGGCCTGCTCCCGCGCCCGACCACCACGATCTAGTCCGTACTGCGCTGCCGCGGCTGACCGCAGGCGGCCAAGGCACAGGTTTCGTTCATTCGTCCCCTTTTCACCCCGCGCGGGTCTGCGGATGACTGCCCGCTGCCTCAGGGTGAAAAGGGGACGAATGAACGAGGTTTGTGGTGCGGGCGGCGACGCAGGTCGCCTCGCCGCCGTACGCGCGGAGCGCAGTACGGGCTGACGAGGCGGCAGCTGGTGCTCAGGCGGCTGTTACTTACGACCCTGCTTGGTCGGCGGGACGATGACGCTGTCGCTCGGGTTGGACTTCGCCTGTTTGGGTTGTTTGGGCTTGCGGACTTCGCGTCCACCCTTGTTCTTGGCCATGGCGCACTCCTGGGAGTTCGGTGTGATGGGCTGCTCCGGCTCTGCGAGCCGTGTTCGCCGCGGTACTCCTCAGGCCTCGGGGGTTGGTTTGACGTTACACCCCGGCGCCCAACGGGACGCCTTTCAGTCGTGGGTGGGACTAGTCAGTCGTGGGTGGGACTAGTCAGTCGTGGGTGGGACTAGTCAGTCGTGGGTTGGGAAGCCGAG
>NZ_DASRXP010000176.1:0-2523 GCF_035687465.1 Kribbella sp. | reverse complement strand
TGCCGTTCCTGGCGTTGTTCGGGACCAGCCGGTTCACCGCGATCGCGGCGGCGGTGGTGTTCGCCGTACCGGTGACCACCAAGATCGTGGCCGACGGCATCAGAGCGGTACCGGTGGCGACGGTGGAGGCGGCGAACTCGGTCGGCTCCAGCAGTTGGCAGGTGATCAGCAAGGTGCAACTGCCCGTCGCGCGGCGGGCGATCACCCTCGCCGTCAACCAGGGCCTGATCTACGTGCTGTCGATGGTGGTCGTGGGAGGCCTGGTCGGCGCGGGCGCCCTCGGATATGACGTCGCCGCCGGGTTCGCGCAGAGTGAGCTCTACGGCAAGGGATTGGCCGCGGGGCTGGCGATCGTGTTGCTGGGTGTGATGCTGGACCGGATCACGCAGGCCGCGGCCCGGCGTACCAGGAAGTTTAAGGGAACAGTTAGAGGAGACAACCTGTGGTGACCAACAAGCTCCGCTCAGCTGGGGTGCTCACGGCCTTGGCCCTGGCCCTGACCGCCTGTGGCGGGGCGAAGGTCGGCGACGCGGAGCCATCGGCCGGAGCCAGTGCCGGCAAGGACTGCGGCACCGTCAACCTGGCCGTCAGCCCGTGGGTCGGGTACGAGGCGAACGCGGCTGTGGTCGCGTATGTGGCGACCAAGGACCTCGGCTGCAAGGTGGTGAAGAAGAACCTCAAGGAAGAGATCGCCTGGCAGGGCTTCAGCACCGGCGAGGTCGACGTGAACCTGGAGAACTGGGGCCACGAGGACCTGAAGAAGAAGTACATCACCGACCAGAAGGTCGCCGTCGAGGCAGGCGTGACCGGGAACAAGGGCGTGATCGGCTGGTATCTGCCGCCGTGGCTCGCGGCCGCGCAGCCGGAGTTGCTGGACTGGAAGAACCTGAACAAGTCCGCGTCACTGTTCAAGACCTCGGAGTCGGGGGGCAAGGGGCAGTTGCTGGACGGCGACCCGTCCTTCGTCACCAACGACGAAGCGCTGGTGAAGAACCTGAAGCTGGACTACAAGGTCGTGTACGCCGGCAGCGAGACCGCGTTGATCCAGGCGTTCCGGGATGCGGAGAAGAACAAGAAGCCGGTGATCGGGTACTTCTACGAGCCGCAGTGGTTCTTCAACGAACTGAAGCTAGTCAAGGTCGCGTTGCCGCCGTACACCGCGGGATGTGACGCCGCCCCGGCGAAGGTAGCGTGCGACTACCCGGCGTACGACCTGGACAAGATCGTGTCGAAGAAGTTCGCCGACTCCGGCAGCCCGGCGTACGAGCTGGTGAAGAAGTTCCAGTGGACCAACGACGACCAGAACCTGGTCGCGAAGTACATCGCCGAGGACAAGCTGACCCCGGACGCGGCAGCGGAGAAGTGGGTCAAGGACAACCAGGCCAAGGTCGACGCCTGGCTCGGGAAGTAGCTAAATCCCGGGCGTCAGGATGCTAGCCGGGTCGAACTGACGCTTGAGTTCTTGCAGGTGCGGCCAGCGGTCGCCGTAGTGGTCGGCCCAGTCGGCCCGGGTGAAGTCGACCGACTCGATCGGGTACCGCGTGCCGCCGAGCGCGCGGGCCCGGTCGTACAGGCGGCGGTTCCGGGTGAGCATCTCGGCGGCGAACTCTGGGCTCGGCCGGCCGGCGGTCATCAGGGTGAACAGGTAGACCCATTCGCTGTCACCAGCCGGGAGGCTGAGGGACGGGCGGGTGAGCGCGGAGCGGCGATGCGCGTAGAGCAGGACGAAACCGCCGTTGCCGACGTCGCGTGGGGTCAGGCCGCTGACGACCTCGGTGACGTACTGCTCGACTGACGCCTCGGGGAGCCAGAGGGTGAGCCACGGCTTGGCGAGGTGGTCCCAGTCGAGCAGCTCGCGAAGCTGCTCGACGGCGACGTCGATCCGGGTGACGTGCTCGAGGAAGTCGCTCTCACTGACGACGGTCTCGCTCGGCGTCAGGTCGCGCAGGAGGTGCGTGTCGTCCGGCGGTTCGCTACGGGTGTGGAAGGTGAACGCGTTGAGGTGCTGGACCTCGCCCTGTTCGCCCGGTCGCCACCAGTCGCCGTAGATCTCGCTGATCTCCGCCCGCTTGAGCAGAGTCTTGAAGTCCCGGAAGAAGTCTTCGACTTCGGGGTAGGCGAGTTCGTGGCCGCGGACCAGGTCAGGCGCGGGGTGGAGCCTGACGGTTGCCTTGGTGATGATCCCGTACTGACCGAGCCCGGCCAGCACCGCCTCGAACAGCTCTGGATCCTCTGTTGCCGAGCAGGTGTGCAGCTCGCCGGTTCCGGTGACCACCTCGAGCTCGATCACGCTGTCCACCTGACCGCCCGACTGGATCGCCGGCGGAATCCCACCCAGCGACAGGGTCCCGCCGAAGGTCAACCCGAGAAACCCGGTCAACGCCGGGGGCGTCAGTCCCCGGGCATGCGCCGCGTTCGTCAGCTGCAACCAGTCCGCACCCGCATCCACCACAGCCCGGTCGGCACCGATCTCATGGATGGTGTCCAACGCCCGCATCTCGATCAACAACCCGCCAACCAGCC
>NZ_DASRXP010000175.1:0-3722 GCF_035687465.1 Kribbella sp. | reverse complement strand
CCCGCCAGTTGGTCCTTGGTCAACGCAGCGAACTCACCAATCAGCGCCACGTTCCCCGACGCCGCGAGCCGCTTGAACAGGTCGGAGTGCGGGTCGAGCCCGTTGGCGACCAGCGTCTGGAGGGCAGCGAGGACAGCCTGTGCGTCGGCGGTCTGCGCGGCGTTCTCGGTCTGGAACTCGCCGAGGGTGCCGCCGAAAAGGTCCCGCGACAGCGAGCCCGACACCGATGATGCCAGTTCGTCGCGCTGGCTCTTGAGGGACTCGAGCGCGGCGGCCGCGTCGTCGGCCTTGCGGCTGAACCTGGTCAACTTCTGCTCCGCCTCTTGAAGACGCTCCTTCAGCCCCTTGGCTGCCTTGCCCGCGTCGCCGGACTGCTGCTTGAGGTACAGCAGCGACTTAGCCTCCGCGTCCTTGCTCAGTTTTCCGGTGGTAGTCGGGACCACGTTCAGCCCGCGGCTACGAGAGTGGCGATCGTCCGGATCCGGGTCCTCGCCGCCCGGGTCTCCACCGGGGGTCTGCGGGTGCGGCTTGTTCCCGATCGTCTGGTAGTGCAGCGCGATCTCGATCTTCTTGGACTTGATCTGGGCGAGGACCTCCTTCAGCGTCTTCGCCTTCGAGATGGCCGGGTCCATGCCCGGCGTCTCGACCCCGACGACCTTGCTCTCCGGGATCTTGGCCATCTCTTTCCACAGATCCTCGGCGGCCTTCTTCGGGACCCCCATCGCCACCGCGGTCTTGATGAAGTTGTCCCGCGCCTCCTTGAACTTCCCGATGTTGTTGGTCACCGTCGCGTCAAGGCTGTTCCACCCGCTGATCAGACCTGAAAGCGCGTCCCGGTTGGCTAGCTGGGCCTTGCTGTCGCCCTTGATCCCCGCGTTGTTCTTCTCGGCCTGCTTGGCCGCGTCCTTCATCGCCTGCCTGTAGCCGGTGATCGCGTCGAACGCAGCGACAGCGGCGTCCTTCTGGTCCGTCATCGCGTCGACCAGGTCCGCGGTCTCCTGGGCGGCGTCACCAGCGGCGGTTGCGAGGGCCTCGTCAGCGGAGACGACACCCTCAGTCGCCTCCCCCGTCAGTGTCGCGGAGTTCGCCGCCCCGTCGAGAGCCTCCTTGTACTCCGGGAGCATCGACAGGAGGTCCTTCTGCTCGTCAGCCGAGAGACCCTGGGCCTCGGCCAGCTGCTCGAACACGTCACGGGCCTTGTCCGGGCCACCGCTGGCGACCAGGTTGGAGAGGGCCTCGTCGACCGCCTCGATCGACGCCTTGGCCTCGCGGAGCTGCTTGCCGTCATCCCGGAACAGACTCTGGCCCAGGGACCCAGCGGCTTCCAGCCCCTTGATGGTGGCGCCCAGCGCCCCGCCGGACTCCTTCAACTCCAGGAACTGGTTGCTCAGGCCTTCCAGCCCATCGGTGTCAACGGCATCCAGCGCATCACCAAGGTTGCCGATGTCCTCCTCCAGCGCGGACGCCGTCCCCGCGTTGTCGAGGTCCAGCAGCGCCTTGGTGAGCGCCTCAACGCCAGGCAGCGCCTTGTCGAACTTCCGCTGCAGCCCGTCGACCACCGCCCCGACGGCATAGAGGGCGACCAGCCCACCGATCGCCGTCCCCATCCCCTTCAGGATGCCGCTGACGATCACACCGGTCCTGCCGAGGGCGACCAGCGCAGCCTTCGTGGCGGCAATGCCGCCGATCACCTTGGAGCCGAACCACAGTGCCCCACCCGTGACGGCCGTGATGGCCAGCAGCCCAGTCAGGGCAGTCTTCGTGGAACCCGGCAGCGCGTTGAACGCGTTGGTAGCCGCGGTCGCGCCCTGTGCCAGCGATCGCAACGGCCCCTGTGCACCCTCGCCGCTCCCGATGAGCGCGGTCTCCAGCGACCCCTTCAGCGCCTCAAGGTCGCCGCGCAGGTTGTCCAGCTTCGTGCCCGCGATGTCAGCGGCAGCGCCGTCCTTGTCGACAGCGTTGGTCCACTTCTCGACCGCCTCGGTTCCGCCGGCGTAAAGGATGCGAGCGGCGGTGATCTGCTCGTTGCCGAAGATTCGGCCCAGCGCCTGGTCCCGCTCGGCGTTGGTCAGGGTGCCGAGCGTGTCGTGCAGTTGGCCCGCAACACCGTCGAACCCGATGAATTGGCCCTGCGCGTCGTACAGGGTGATCCCGAGTTTCTCCATCTCGGTCTTCGCCATCTTCGACGGCGACGTGAGGGCGGTCAGCATCCCACGCAGCGACGTGCCGGCCTGGTCAGCGAGGACACCCTGCGAGGCCAGTTCGGCGATGACGCCGGTGGTCTCCTCGATCGAGATCCCCATCTGGTGAGCGACCGGGCCGACGTACTTCAGGGCCGTGGCGAAGTCCGTGACCTCGCCCTGCGCGGACGCGGCACCGGCCGCGAGCAGGTCGGCGATGTGCGGGATGTCCGCACCCGCCAGACCGAACTGGTTCATAGCCGTGGCCGCGATGTCCGCCGCCTGCGCGACGTCGAGTTCCCCCGCCGAAGCCAGTGCGAGAGCACCGTCGAGACCGCCGCTGAGAATGTCCTCGGCCGCGATGCCGGCCTTCGACATGGCCGTGATCGCATCCGCCGCCTCGGTCGCCGAGAACACCGTGTCGGCGCCTGCCTTGACCGCTGCGTCCCTGAGTTCCTTGAGACTGTCGGCGCTGGCCCCGGTCGCCGCCTGAACCTTCGACATCGCCGAGTCGAAGTTCGCGGCAGCCAGGACGATCGCGCCCAGACCGGCAGCAGCAGCAAGCCCCACCTTTCCCGCAGTGCCACCGAGCTGGGTCAGACCGCGACGAGACCTCTCGCCCTGGCCGTCCAGCGCGGTGAGCTGACGGCCAGCGTCGGCCACGCCCCTGCTCATGGTGGTGAGCCCGGCGGCGAGGTTGGTGAAGTTCCCAGTGAATTTGTACGACACCACCCGGTCAGCCAACGGAAGCCACCTCGATCAGGCGCGCGCCCTTGCGGACATTGCAGCCGAGGTGCGCGGCTTGGACGTTCGCCAGCGTGTGCGTGCCGCCGAGCGCGAGCGGGATGACATGGTCGATGCTTCGCGAGTCGGGATGCGGGGCCTTGGCGGCTTGGTCGATCTGCCCACCGCAGAGACCACATGCCCATGCGTCACGCTCGAAGATGTCGCGGGGCCGAATCGACTCAGCCAGTCCGCCGCGCGTCCGACCACGGCGGAGAAGAACGTTCTTCGAGTTCTCCCGGTAGTTGCGCGTTCTGGTGCATGCCGGAGAACAAGCGAAGCGCCGCCGCCCGTCGGCATCGAAGGGCGCGCCGCAGACGTCACACTCAGCGGGCGTGGTGGCTACTGGCGCCCTCGCGGCCGAGGCTCGCGCGGTGTTGCATTCGTGGCAGTACGACCCAGCGAACCGATCCGCTGGCACGTCCCGCTTGCACGTCGCACAAATCCGTAGCCCCCCGACCACCTGGCCGCGGAAACGAGGGTCCGGGGTGCCGTACTTGGCCACGCGCTTGGAGTGCATGCGGCACCAGCCCTTGGTGAAGTGCGGGCGGTCGCAATCGGGCGCGGCGCATCCGGCGGTTCCGTATCGCCGCGGGGTCGCCTCAACATCGCCGAGCCGGATCCAGATTCCGTAGTGCCGCCTACACCACCCCCGACCCATGACAGGCTTCCCACACTCGCTGATCGAACAGATGAGATCGGCCACGCGGGTCACCTCCTCGGAGTACGGTCAGGGCGTGAGCGAGCGGTTCCAGAGGT
>NZ_DASRXP010000174.1:0-11466 GCF_035687465.1 Kribbella sp. | reverse complement strand
GGGCGCTGGCACTCGACGCGATCCCGTCCGCGCGGCCAGTGGAGTCGGGCGCACACTCCCGACAGCAGGTTGAGGGCATGTTGGACACCTTGACGTACAGCAAGGGCGCTGCGCTCGTCCGCATGCTCCGGGAGCACGTCGGAGACGACGTGTTCCGCCGCGCTCTCAACCTGTACCTCCGCGAGCGTCCTTTCGGTACGGCGACCTCGACCGACCTGTTCGAGGCCTTCGACCGCGTGACCGGCCAACCCGTCAGCGAACTGTTCGTTCCATGGTTCACGGATCCGGGCCACCCGCGCATCATCGTGAACAGCTCCGCCGCCGGGGTGACCTTGGTCTGCGATCCCTTGGCCACCGTGCGGCGCACCCCGGTGACCGTCAACGTGAGCACTGCCGGGCAAGTCGTCCAGCATGCACTGATCGTTGATGAAAACTCGCAGTGGATCCCGTGGTCACGGCCCGCCGACTGGGTGGTGGTCAACCCGTCAGGGGTCGGGTTCTTTCGCACCCGCTACCTGCACGACAGCCAGCCGCCGATGCACGCGCTGACGCCGACGGAGACGGTCGCGCACCTGGACGACCTGTGGGACGCGACGCTTCGCGGCGATCAGCCACTCGAACAGCTGTTCACGTGGGTTCGATCCGGCGGTGATTCGTTGGGCGTGGCCGGCCTCGAACTCTTGACGAGGATCGCCCGATTCCTGCGACGGGCGCACGGCAACGACCGTTGGGCGGTCATCGTGGAACACCTCGCAGACATCCGCCCCGCCCCGCAACGCATTCCGGTGGACGGCCAAGAGTGGGATGAGTGGACCGCCGCATCGATCGCTCTGCACACAGAGGTGCTCGGCAACGAAGCGCTGGCCGCTGATTCCCTGGACGTCCTGCGACACCCGGACCGACACCTGGAGCCGGCACAGCTCGCCGTTCTGGCCCGCGCCGCGGTGGCCGGGTCGGATGACAGGTCAGCGTGGACTGAGGTGCGGCAGCTGTCGAAGGAGGCACCGTCCGCCACCGGACTGCTGGGAGCCTTGACGTTGGCCGGAGACCCGGACCTGGTACGCGCGGCCTTGGAGCTGTGTCTGGACGACGAGGTCGGTGCCGACCAGGTTCCATTGGTGATCGAGACAGTGATCACGGCGTCACGAACTGCGGATACTTCGTGGGGGTGGCTCGTTGAGCATTGGCCTGACGTGCGGTCGAAGATCAGCAAGTACCTGATTCCCCGTACGGTCAGGGGGATTGTAGAGTGCGGAGATGCGGTCCTCGCACGCCGGGCGGACTCCTGGCTTGACGGTGGGTCGGTAGGTTTGTCCGAGACCGCGGTCGCGCAGTTGAGGGAGCAGTTGGCGTTCTACACGCTGGCCGCCGTACGGATGAGCCACGGTGATTCGAAGTGAGCGTTGGCAGCCCTAGCGGCGTCGGCGCGGCGCCGGAAGGAGACCGGATCCTGAGTGACTCGACAGCTGCGTCGGAGGCCGACAAGCTCGACGTGGCGCTGACCGGCTTCTCCACCGAAGAGGCGCAGCGGTACCGGGAGGAAGCGGACGAGATCGTCAGCCGGTACGTCGCTCTGGTGGCGCCGCTTGCGCAGGTGTTCGGGCCGGACGCCGAGGTGGTGTTGCACAACTTCGGCAGGTTGCCGGCGTCGATCGTCGCGATCAGCGGGGACCTGAGTGGCCGGGACATCGGCGGACCTGCCACCGATCTGGCGTTGCAGAATCTGGCCAGCGACACGATCGCGCCGTACGAGATCGGCTATGAGTCGGTGTTGCCGAACGGGCGGCGGTGCCGTTCGTCGAGTATCCATCTGTTCGGGTCTTTTCGCCGTCCGGTGGGTTCGTTGTGTATCAACCAGGACGTCAACGCGCTGGTCGCGGCCCGGGACCTCCTGGACCAGTTGATCAACCTGCCGGACTCGGGGCGGAAGGTGACCGAGACCTTCCGGCGGAACGTCGGGGAAGTGACCGATGACGTGCTGGCGGCGGCGATCCGGTCGGTCGGCACGTCGGTGGACATGATGAGCAAGGCCCAGAAGGTCGAAGTGATGCGGGTGCTCAAGGTTCGTGGATTCTTTCTGCTCCGCGACGCTGTCGACCTGGCCGGTCAGGCCTTGGGGGTCAGCAGATTCACGGTCTACAAGTACTTGAACGAGATCGAGGCAGGCGAGGTCGAACCGCTCAACGGTCAGTGACTGCCTCGGAGAACGTTGATGACCCCGTCGACGTCCTCGTCGGTGTTGTAGAGGTGGAAACTCAACCGCACTCCCCCTTGGCGGACCGCGACCCGGTAGCCCTGATCGCGCAGCCGCGGCCCGAGCTCCAGTGAAGGGAGCATGACGATCGGGGATTCGGAGCTGGCGAGACCCGCTGCGTCCCGCACCCGGTTTGCCAGCCTTACGCAGTGGCCGGCGACCGCCTCGCGGTCCAGCGATGCCAGCCACGGCATCGTCTGTGCGGCGGCGAGTTGTGCGAACCACGGAGGAGAGCTGTCCAGCCGCCGCGCATCGTCCGCGAGGACCATCTCGGCCCCATAGTTGCTCGCCCAGCGATTCGCGCCCGCGGACCAGTTCGCCAATGCCGGGACGAGAGTGCCGTGCACGTGGTCCGGTGACCACATCCACGCCAGGCCACGCCAGCCGAGCAGCCATTTGTAGGCAGCGCCGACGACTGCGTCCGCCCAGTCGAGGTGCAGGTTCGCCCACCCTGCTGCTTGGGTGACGTCGATGATCACCTGAGTGTCAGCGTCCTGGGTGGCGAGACGGAGCTCGTCGAGGTCGGCGACGGCACCATCGGCAGACTGCACGGCACTGACAGCGACGACGTCGTACGCCGCGGCCTGTGCGGCGAGATCCGTGACGGGGACCTCGGTCACCGTCACCTCCCGGTGGCCGTGCGCCAGGAACGGGTAGGTGAGGCTGGAGTACTCGCCGGCGGGCACGAGGACCCGGGTTCCGTCGGGGGCGGATGCCGCGAGGAGGCCGACCAGTGCTGAGACGCTGGAACCTTGGGTGACGCCACGAACGCCGGCTCCGACGAGTTCCGCGTAGGCGGCGTTCGCCCTTTCCGCCGGTTCGACGAAGTCGGCCGGATTCCACCCACCCGACTCCCACCGGTCGACCACCGCCCGCAGCTGGACGGCCGCGTCGACCGGCGGCACTCCGATGGTTGCTGTGTCGAGATACCGGTACGAGCCGGCGAACGCTCGGCCGAATGACTCGCGCATGAGACCGAGACTACACATATCGTTGAACTAGCGCAACAAACTGTTGCAGAAAACCTCAGCTCTTCGTAGGCTGAGCGGATGCAGACAACCGCGGTCAGATTGTTGGCCCACCACCGGGTTCAGGTACAGACCGTCGAAATCCGGGAGCCGGACCAGGATGAAGTCCTGGTCGACATGGCGTTCGCCGCTGTGAACCCCGTCGACCTCTATGTGTCACGAGGCGCCGTAGCTCCGGACGGTCCACTGCCCAGAACCCTCGGCAGCGAAGGCGCCGGGATGCTCGACGGTCGAAAGGTGATCGTCCGCGGCCACGGATTCGGTGCCGCTCGCGACGGTACCTGGGCCGGCGCTCTCGTCGCGCCCGCCGCGTCCGTCATCCCCGTTCCGGAGGCCGTGCCGCTCGACCAGGCGGCGTCTCTCGGGATTGCCGGAGCTACGGCGATCCGGTGCGTCGAAGACCTGGCGAACGTCGCCGCGGCCGACCGCGTGCTGGTGCTTGGCGCCGCCGGTGGGGTCGGCTCGTTCATCACGTCGCTGGCCCGCGCCGCCGGCGCCACGGTTTGGGGACAGACCTCATCGTCAGCCAAGGCTGACTTCATCACCGGGTCCGGCGCGGAGAACGTGCTCGTCGGCGACGCGGACCTGATCGCGGACGACGCACGGGCGTTTCAGCCGACCGTGGTGTTCGACCCGCTCGGCGGACCCTTCACCGGCGCCGCGATCGGTGCCCTGAATCCTGGCGGTCGGTTGGTGCTGTTCGGTGCCTCCGCAGGCGGCGTCGGGGAAGTCCCGCTCCGCGAGCTCTACCGGAACGGCATCACTGTGCACGGGTACGCCGGGCTCCGTGATGACCCGGCGATGCTCGCCAACGCCACCACCCGCGCATTGGACGCAGTCGTCACCGGCGCACTCGCAGTCCACACCGACCGTGCCGTCCCGGTCGGTGACGTCGAAGAAGCGTTGCTCGCCATTGCGAACCGAGAGGTCCGCGGCAAGCTGGTACTCCGGCTGAGCGAGTGAGTCGCTGCTAGAGGTCCGTGGCGAACGGGGCCGGGTCGAGGAAGCGGCGGAGGACGTTGGCGGTCACGCGAGCGACGTCGTTGTCGTAGTTGTTCGCCGGCAGTTGTGAGCACCACGCGATCGAGCCGACTGAGAAGACCGCGCCGCCGAACCCGGTCTCGTAGAAGACGACGTCGGACCGCACCCGTGGGTCGCGGGTCCCGAGGCCCAGGCCCGGCTCGAGAATCAGGATGTCTTCGGTGGCCAGGGTGAAGGTGTCTTCGTGCAGACCTTCGGAGGTGGCGATCCGCAGTGCGTGGGCGGGGGTTCCCAGTTGAGGGTCAACCCGGTCTGTCTCTCCCCCGGCTGCGCCGTCGAGGAAGACGGCGGTCCCCGGCGCTGGTACATCGATGTCTTTGAAAAGGAAACCGACCCGGGGATCGCTTGCCGCGGGCAACGAGCGGTAGCCGGGATGTGACCGTTCGGATCCCAGTGCTGCGGTGCCGACGCCTGCGATGGCCTGCGGCGGGCGGCCGCGATGGCGCCACAGACCGCCGTGAACGCCGGTCGTCGCGTGATGGACCTCGCCTGGTTCGCTGCTCCAGGCACGGCTACCGCTGTAGGAACGGCGCACTTCCATCAGGTGCGGGCGGCTGGGAGAGATACTGGTCACCCAATAGAAGCCGTTACCACCTAGGTACATGAACGATCCGCCGCGGTGCTGGAACTCGGTGATGGCGTCGAGCATCTCCGCGGAGACGTACTCCGGATGCGGGCTGCTGATGACAACGCGATAGCCGGCCAGTAGCTCGGCCCCGCCAGTGTGCAGGTCATGGTCGGAGATGACGTCGTAGTCGACGCCGAAGCGATCGAGCCATTCAATGACCGACAGGTGTGAGCCGAGCAGGCCCGGTTCTTCCGAGACCCGCGACCAGTAGTCGGGGCGCAGCCCAGCGATCGGACGGCGAGTGGTCGCGAGACTGACCCCGCTGCCGTCGCTGTGGAGGTCATACAGGGACGATCCCCATTCGGGGTGGTCGTCGAAGAGGCGGTTCAGGGCTCGGTCGTCCGAGAGCGAGCCGGGGGCGGATGCCAGACCCGGGACGCGCGCATTGGCGTAGGCCAGCATGGTCATCGTCGACACGAGGAACAGCACCTTGTTGGACGCTCCCCGCCGCGGCGAGATGCACAAGAGGATGTGGTCGGCCTCGGCCTCCGTTTCGAGCCGTACCGCGTAGAGTCCGCTGGCCAATGACTCAGGTAGCTCGAGGACCGCGGTCGGGCTCCAACGGACATCGTCGAGGTCGCCCTCATGGAAGTGCGCACCGCCGTAGTGATCAGGGGCGATCGTCGGAGACAGCTGTCGTCCGTCGAAGCGATGTCCGGTCGCGGCGAGCGCCGGCGCGTTGACCAGAGTGAGGTGGTTCGCCGCAGGACCCAGATCGATCGCTGTGGCCTGGTCGGTGTCGTGACCGAGGTCCCAGTCATGCACGAGAGGGAGGTCCTGTGGAGTCATCGTGTCGGCGGCCAGGCTCTTCAGCTCCTCGGCGTCGAGCAATCCCTCGCAGATGAACGGCCGCTCGAGTTTGCCGTTGAGCAGACCCTCGACGTCGGGGAGCTGGTTGCCCGCGGACACGCGGGAACCCAACGCAGCAAGCAGAAGCGGGGCGGACGAGGCAAGAGCCGCTGTTTCGGATGGGACCTGACTGCGGAGGTGTTCGGCCGCGCCTGGTGCGCGTGGAGTGGGGACGACCGACAGCCGCAGTTCCCCTCTCCTCGAGTCGAAGCCCGCGGCCAGCAGACACCACGTGCGCAGCGGAAGTGACCGGCCGGCAGTCAGCCGTACGTCGCCGGCAAGAACACAGGGGCGACCTTCTTCGTCCAAAGCCAGTGCAACGCCCTCACCCCGGTCCGCATCACGCTTCGCGAGGATTCCCTGAAGTCGGCCTGGTGTCGCAGCGGCGAGCCAGACCCAGACGGCGAAGCTGACTACCGGCGGCAAGGGAACTGTGCCGTCGGCAAACCCGAACGACCCAATACGGGCCTGTCGCTGCCGCGTGCCCGCAACACGCTTCCTCGTGCCATCGATGCGCTGAACCGGCAGCTCGAACGGTCTCCCCGGACCCGAGGCGGGCCCGGTCAGCCGAGTGAGTTCAAGGTCGACAAAGGGCGCGTCCGTCGAGACGTGGACCGTGACCGTCGACCCGGGCTCCGCGGTGAGTCGGTCGCAGTAACCGGTGAGCATTCGCCAACCTCCAGTTGCGTTGTCTTCAGACGGTTGCCGGCTGCCGGAGTGGGTGGTGGCACGCGACTACATGGCCACCACCGAAGTCCCGCTGTTCCGGCTCCTCTTCGCACACCTTCGTGGCGAGCGGGCATCGAGTCCGGAACCGGCACCCGGTCGGAGGGTCGATAGGGCTTGGTAGGTCTCCGCGCAACACGCTCTGCCCGGTCTGCTTGGTCGGATCAGGTTCAGGGATGGCGTCGATGAGGGCAGCTGTGTACGGGTGCGCCGGCGCTCGATAGACACTGTCGACCGGGCCGACCTCCACCAGCTTGCCGAGGTACATCACGCCGATCCGATCCGCGAGGTACCGGAGGACCGCGAGATCGTGGGAGATGACCAAGGACGACATGCCACGCTGTTGCTGCAACCGCTTCATCAGGTTCATGACCTGCGAACGGACGGACACGTCGAGGGCACTGACCGGTTCGTCCGCGACGACCACTTTCGGGTTCAGCATCAGCGCACGCGCCAGGCCGATCCGTTGCCGCTGACCTCCGGAGAACTCGTGCGGGTAGCGTTCGACGCTGTTCGCCGGCAGCCCGACCTCGTCCAGCGCGAGACGGATCCGCTGGTTCTGCTCGGGTCGTCGACCCACGTGCTGGATCTGCAGCGGCTCCCGCAGGATTTCTCCGACCCGCATCCGCGGGTCGAGGGAGTTGAACGGGTCCTGGAACATCAGCTGGACGTCGCGGCGCGCCACCCGGAGCGCCTTGCCGCGGAGTGCGTAGATGTCACGGTCCTCGTAGCGGACCTTGCCGCCATCGGGCTGTTCAAGTCCGACGAGCATCCGCGCCAGCGTGGACTTCCCGCACCCGGACTCGCCGGCCAGCCCGAACGTCTCACCAGCGGCGATCGTCAGCGACACGTCGCTGACCGCACTGACCGTGCCGAGACGACGGTTGAAGACGCCGCGCGAGGTCACCCGGTACTCCCGGGTCAGGTTCGAAGCAACGAGCAAGGGGCGGGCAGGGTCGGCCGGGACACGGATGATCGGTGTGATCGGCAACAGATTCCGAGCTGGTCCGTCGACCGGATTCCAGCACGCGTACCGGTGGCCCTCGGATCCGTCGAGCGGCGGGTTCTGCTCCTCGCAGGTCGCTGTCGCCTGGGTGCAGCGGGCCGCGAAGGGGCAACCTTTCGGCGGGTCGGTGAGGCTCGGCGGAAGGCCTGGGATGGTGCTCAGCGGTTGGGTCGGGACGGATTCGAGCCGTGGGATCGAGGACAGCAGGGCCTTGGTGTAGGGGTGCCGCACCTGGTCGAAAAGCCGCGCGGTGTCCGTCATCTCGACGATCCGGCCGCCGTACATCACTGCCGTCCGGTCGGAGCGGTTGGCGACGACGCCCATGTCGTGGGTGATCAGGACCATCCCCATTCCCAGGGACAGCTTCAGCTCATCCAGCAGATCGAGGATCTGCGCCTGGATCGTGACGTCGAGCGCTGTGCTCGGTTCGTCGGCGATCAGCACCTTCGGTTCACAGGCGAGCGCGATGGCGATCATGACCCGCTGCCGTTGACCGCCGGACAACTGGTGCGGGTAGTCCCGCATCCGCTCCGCGGGCCTGGGCAGCCCGACGAGCGCCAGCAGTTCCTCCGATCGTGCCCGCGCGTCCGCGCGACTCTCGCCGCGGTGCAGGATGACGACTTCGGCGACCTGATCGCCGATGGTCATGGTCGGGTTCAGTGATGACTGGGAGTCCTGGAACACCATCGCGAGGTCGTTGCCCCGGACGGCACGGAGTTGCTGGTCGGAGATGCCGACGAGTTCGGTGCCGTCCAGCTTCACGGACCCGGCGGTGATCCGTCCGCCGGCCGGCAGCAGCCCCATCAGTGCGAGCCCGAGCGTGGATTTGCCGCTGCCCGACTCACCGACCAGGCCGAGCGTCTCGCCCCGATCGACGGTGAAGCCGACGTCGGTGACAGCGTGCACGGTTGATCGGGACAGCTCTATCTCGACCGTGAGGCCTGCCACGGTAAGGGCATGGTTATTCACGAGGTCCCCTAGCGCCGGCGGAGCCGGACATCGAAGGTGTCCCTGAGGGCGTCGCCGACGAAGTTGGCGGCGAGCACGACGAGGACCAGGCAGCCGCCGACCGGGTAGACGAGCCACCAGTTCCCGTTCGCCAACTGGTCCTGGGCGCCGGCGAGCATGTCGCCCCAGGACACTTCGGGGTACGCGAGACCGAACCCGAGGAACCCGAGGTACGCGACGACGAGGACACCGTCGGCGAGTTGGAAGGTGACGTTCACGATCACGACGCTCAGCGCGTTGGGGATCAGGTGCCGCCGCACGATCCGGGCCTTCCCGCTGCCCATCACCTGGGCCGCCAGGACGTAGTCGCGTTCGCGGATGCTGAGCACTTCTCCCCGCACCAGCCGGGCGGGGACGAGCCAGGCGAACAACCCGATCACGAAGCTGAGCGAGACGACCGTTCCCTGGTACTTGGTCGCGAGAATCAGGACTACGAACAGGAACGGGATAGCGAGCAGGATGTCGACAGCCCGCATCATGAACCCATCGACGAAGCCGCCGACCAGGCCGGCGACCGCGCCGAAGACGGTGCCGATGACGGTGGCGATGAACGCCGCGAGGAACCCGATCAGCAGTGCCGACTGGCCTCCCTCCATCAGGCGGCCGAGCACGTCGAAGCCCGCGGTGTCCGTGCCGAGCCAGTGTTCCGCACTCGGCGGTTGAGAGCTTTGCAGCGGGTCCGCGAACACCTGCTCGGTCCGGTAGATCAACGGGCCGACGAAGCAGAACAGGATGAAGATGACGAGGATCGCGACCCCGACCAGGCCCATCCTGTGACTCGCGAAGTCGCGGACGCTGAGCCGCCAACTGCTTTCGGAATGTGTCGTGGTCATCGGCGGATCCTCGGATCGGCGGCGGCACTGGCGACGTCGGCCAGGAAGTTGCCGAGGACAACGAGGACGGAGCCGAGCAGGGTGAGGGCCAGCAGGACGGGGTAGTCCTGGTTCTGCAGCGAGTGGAAGAAGAGCAGGCCGAGCCCCGGGTAGTTGAAGAGGCTTTCGGTCACCACGCTGCCGGCGACGAGCGCTGGAAGCGACAGCCCTACCAGCGTGATCATCGGCAGACTGGAGTTGCGCAGGAGATGTCGGTACCGCAGTTGCCGTTCGCTGAGTCCCTTCGCGCGGGCCAGGCGGATGTAGTCCTGTCCGAGGTTGTCGAGAGCCGACGATCGCATGTAACGGGAGAACCCGGCGAGTTGGACCGCGGCGAGGGTGAAGACGGGCAGAAGCATGTGCTTCCAGTCGAGGACCACTGCCACCGTGCTGTGCTCCTGGCTGGCTTCAGCGGGGAGCCAATTCAGGGTGATCGCGAAGACCTGCAGGAGAATGATGCCGAGGAAGAAGGACGGCATGGAGTACAGAACGAAGTTCAGTGTGGTGACGGCGTAGTCGATCGGCTTCTTCCGATGGACGGCCTGGAAGATCCCTAGCGGGATCGCCGCGCTGACGGCGATGGCCAGTGCGGCGGAGGACAGGTACACGCTCTTCCCCAGGTACTGCCCGACCAGGTCGGTGACGCTCTGCGCAAGCTTGTGGGAATAGCCGAGGTCCCCGGTGAACAGCCCGCCGAGGTAGGACACGTACTGGATGAACAGCGAACGGTCGTAGCCGTATTGGGCGTTGAACGCCTCGACGGCGGCGGGAGAGGCCTTGGCGCCGAGCACGACCAGCGCAGGCGAAGGGCTGATCAATCGCAGCAGAAAGAAGGTGATCGTGACGACTCCCAGCACCACGAGGACGCTGACTGCGAATCGTCGGATCACGTGCAGAAGCATGGGCCGACGCTAGCGCAGGATTCCCGGCACGGCAACGGTTTGTTGCTCGAAAGCAACATATCGTGTTAGTTTCGCTGACCTCGAGACCCCAGCGAACGGATGGATGATGACGCTCCAGTTGCCTTTCAGTACTACGGTCCGCGTCGGCGAGGTCGTCGCCGTCTCCGGTCAACTCGGTCTCCGCAACGGTGAGCTCGTCGACGGAGGGATCAAGGCGCAGACCTCCCAGGCGATCGAGAACCTCAAGGCCGCACTGGCCGGCGAGGGGCTCGGACTCGAGAACGTCGTCAAGGTGAACGTGTACCTGATCGACATGCGCGACTTCGCCGCGATGAACGAGGTGTACGGGCCGGCGTTCGGGGAGAAGCTGCCGGCCCGCACCGCGGTCGCAGTCGCCGGGCTGCCGCAGGGTGGGGTGGTCGAGCTCGAAGCCTGGGCCCATGCCGACCGGTGACCAGGACGGCGCCGGTCTCGTCCTCTATCGCAACGCGAACCTCTTCACCGGTGTCGGGGACCACGCCTGCCACGCCGGTGCGCTTCTGGTCGACGGGGACCGGGTTGTTGCAGTTGGCAACGAGTCGAGCTTCCCGGCCGAGCTACGAAGCTCCGCCGACACCGTTGACCTAGCCGGTCAGTACGTCGTACCGGGCCTGATCGACAGTCACCAGCACCTCGCGACTCCGCCCAACCGAGCCTTCGCCGAAGCGCAGTTGGAGCGTGACCTGTTCGGTGGGATCACCACGGTCCGAGACATGGCCGACGACCTGCGCAGTATCGCTGAACTCAGCCGGGCTGCCTGGAACTTCGAGATCGCCGCACCAGATGTCAGTTTCGCCGCCTTGTTCGCCGGACCCTCGTTCTACGAAGACCCGCGGGTGATCGTCGCGTCCCGTGGCTACGAACCAGGGGCCGCGCCGTGGATGCAGGCGGTGACAGCGGAAACGGACCTCGAGGAGGCCGTCACCCTTGCCCGCGGAACGGGTGCGGCCGCGGTCAAGATCTACGCGAACCTCGACAGAGAGCTCGTCGAGCGGATCACCACCGAAGTCCGGCGGCAGGGCCTGCAGGTGTGGGCACACGCAGCGGTGTTCCCGGCATCACCTCAGGACGTCGTGAGTGCCGGCGTCCACGCGGTCAGTCATGCCCGGTTGC
>NZ_DASRXP010000173.1:0-2237 GCF_035687465.1 Kribbella sp. | reverse complement strand
GTCCATCCGGTGGCTGGACAGCACCACGGCGGTGCCCTCGGCGGCGAGCCGGCCAAGGACGCCGTACACATGCTTCTTGCCGGCCGGATCGAGGCCGTTGGAAGGCTCGTCGAGCACGAGCAGCCGGGGCTTGGTGAGCAGGGCGGCGGCCAGCCCGAGACGCTGACGCATGCCGAGCGAGAAACCGCGAACCCGGTCGTCGGCCATGTCGGTGAGCCCGACCTCGGCAAGGACCTCGTCGATCCCCGCCGACCGCGCATCGCGACCCCGGAGCGCAGCCAGCGCGGCCAGGTTCTGCCTCGCGGTGAGCGACGGATAGAGCCCAGGGCCATCGACGAACCCCGCGACTCCGTCAGGAGCGGCCAGCGCCCGCCCGACCGGCGTACCCAAGACCTCCAGGCTTCCGCGGTCGGCGACCGCCAATCCCAGCAACAGCCCGAGCAACGTCGTCTTCCCGGCGCCGTTCGGCCCGACCAACCCGTGAATCTGCCCGGTTTCCACACTGAGATCGATGCCATCGAGGGCGACGACCTCGCCAAAACTCTTGACGATTCCGCGAGCCCGGACCGCGAGCGCCGGGTCCGTCCTCTCGACGTCCACGACCGAGGTAGCTGGCCGACTTCTCTTCATCAAGCGCACTCCGATGGGCGAACAACGTGAAGGGTTACCTGGCAACGTTGTCACCTCCGTCCCCTCAGGTCAGCACCCGGCAAGTGACCCGAAGGTGAACACTTGTTAACCCCCCTCTCAGAAACCGCCGAGCAGGCACCCGTTGACGGCAGGAACGCGGACTCACCCTTGCTGGATGATTCGCCGCTCACGCCACTCGGTACGGCCGTCGTGGGTATCAGGTGCTGATCGACCACTACGGGAGGCTCGTCTGGGTCAGCGCATCCCGGCTCCGCAGCCGGCGTTGAGTTGGGTCGCCAGGACTCGTAGGTCCCAGGCGGCGGTGCCGCGCCAGTTGAGTCTGAGGGCTGCTGCCATCAGCTCGTCGGGGTCGAAGGGATGACCTGACCGGCGCAGGTCGAGGAGTCCTTCGGTCACCAAGGCCCGGTCACAGGGGTGTGCCAGGCCGGTACCGCTGTTGATCACATCGGTGAACGACTCCATCGCGGTCCAGACGACGGGATCACTGACCAGACAGTCGCTCACGGAGATGACCGCACTCGTGAGGGGCTCGGGCCGGAACGCACTGATCCACGGTTTGAGGCCGCTGTGCGCGCCGATCACGACGATGGCCGTGGCCTGCCTGACCTCTTCAGCCGATGCCAAGGACTTCAGATCCGGCGGGCAGACGAGGACAGGACCTCGGCGCAAGTGCCCGAGCACCCATCCGAGAGCGGTGATGGCGCCGTCAGCCAGGCGAACCGAGGAGGCCACGTAGCCGCGATCGACGTGGCGCTCCTCTTCGATCATCATGGCTGCCGCACCGGATGTTCGTGGCGGGGTCAGGCGGTTGCCGGGTCTGCGGGGGTCGGCCATGGGTGTTCGCGGCGCTGCACGAGACCCATCAGGACGAAGACCAAGCCCCAGCACAGCGCGATCAGGCCGAGCCAGACCGCGATACCAACCGCGCCCCGGCCGGGGTTGGCCACCAAGAAGGCGCCCAGCAGGATCGACAGCGCGGCACCGACGAGGAGCAGCCAACGCGGTGTCAGCCGGTAACTGCTGAAGGCTGCGACAACTTCGACCACCCCTCGGACGATCAGCCAGATGCCGACGATCCAAGTCACGGTCTGGGCCGTCACGCCTGGGCTGAAGATCGCGAAGTACGCCACGATCACCGCGACGACTCCTAGGAGCGCACGCCCGAGGCGGCTTCCCTGTGTCTTCGCCTGAAACGCCTGGACCAGCAAGCTGATGCCTTCCAGCAACACCCAGAACCCCAACAGCACCATCAGTGCCAGCGCCGTCTCGATCGGCCACACGACAGCCAAGATGCCGAACACGATGCCGATCGCCCCGCGGACCACCAGCATCTTCCAACTCGACGTGAACAGCTCCCGATCCATGGTCCGACCTCCCCGGTCTCCGCGCAGCGAGGGTGCGCTAACGCTCATGGTCGTCCCGATCGGGGCCGCAGAGATCATCCAGTAGTGGTGAGGACGTTCTGTTCGCGAGACGCCAGGGTTGAACCGAGGCGAATTCGTGCTCGCAGAAAGGACGCTGCAATGAGTTTTTGGGACGTTGTGTGGTTCATCGTCATTACCTTTGCCTTCACCGCCTATCTGATG
>NZ_DASRXP010000172.1:0-6769 GCF_035687465.1 Kribbella sp. | reverse complement strand
CGAGTAGAGGCCGCCGCCGATGGCCAGCAGCGTGACCACGGACGCGCCACCGAGGTGGTAGAAGTCGCCCATCCAGAAGATCGCCACCCAGCCCAGCGCCAGGTAGATCGGCGTGTAGAGCCAGCGGGGCGCGTGCACCCAGAAGATCCGGAACAGGATGCCCAGCAGGGCGCCGCCCCAGACCATGCTGAGCAGCAGGATCCGGTCGTCGCCGCGCAGCAGCACCATTCCCAGCGGGGTGTAGGTGCCGGCGATCAGCAGGAAGATGTTGCTGTGGTCCAGCCGGCGCAGGACGGCCTCGCCGGTCGGGCCCCAGTAGAAGCGGTGGTAGAGCGCGGAGATGCCGAACAGCAGCATCGATCCGAGGGTGTAGACCGCGGCGGCCCAGCGGGCGCTCGCACTCGGCGCCAGGCAGATCAGCACGATGCCGGCGGCGGTGGCGAACGGGAACGTGCCCGCATGCAGCCAGCCGCGCAGTTTCGGCTTCAGCGGGCCGAGCTTGCCGGACAGTGTGTGACCCAGTTCGTGGGGCGGGGTGGTGGTCGCGGTCTTGGCCGTCATCGCCGTCCTCTCGAGCGTTGGGCAGTCACCTCCGCAACCGTAACCTACGGAACCGTAGGTTTAGATGGTCCGGAAGGATGAAATCTTGCACACATCCCGTGAGAAGACAGCGCCCTGCGGAGTGTCTGATGCGCGAACTCCTCCGAAAGTTCGATGTCCGTTCTCGCGGTCCAACGACGATGGATGTCGGCTAGCCTCAGTGAGGCATATCAAACGGTCGAGGAGCTCATCTGCCCATGCGGACACCTGGCAAACAACGCCTGCGCGGCGCGGTGTACGGACTCTACGAGCGCCGGCTGGCGCGCTCCCTGTCGCCGGACCGAATGCCGCGGCACATCGGCGTGATCATCGACGGCAACCGGCGCTGGGCTCGGGCCACCGGCGATCCGGTGTCGCGCGGTCATGAGGCCGGCGCGAACAAGATCACCGAGTTCCTCGGCTGGTGCGACGAGGTCGGCGTCAAGGTGGTCACCGTCTGGATGCTGTCCACCGACAATCTGAGCCGGCCGGCCGAGGAACTGGAGCCGCTGCTGCGGATCATCGAGCAGACGGTCGAGGAGCTGACCTCGATCGGCCGCTGGCGGATCCACCCGGTGGGCGCGCTCGACCTGCTGCCCGGGGCCACCGCCGAGGTGTTGAAGGGCGCCGAGGCCGCGACCCAGAACGTGGACGGCATGCTCGTCAACGTGGCAGTCGGGTACGGCGGCCGCCGCGAACTGGCCGACGCGGTCCGCTCGTTGCTGCTCGAGGAGGCCGCCAAGGGCATCTCGATCGAGGAACTGGCCGAGCGGGTCGACGTCGAGCACATCGCCGAACACCTGTACACGAAGGGCCAGCCGGATCCCGACCTCGTCATCCGGACCTCGGGGGAGCAGCGGCTGGGCGGGTTCCTGCTGTGGCAGAGCGCGCTGAGCGAGTTCTACTTCTGCGAGGCGCTCTGGCCGGACTTCCGGCACGTGGACTTCCTCCGCGCGATCCGGAACTACGCCCAGCGCGAGCGCCGCTTCGGGACCTGAGTACTGCGCTCTCCGCGGGACCACGGCCGCACCGGCGGCACGTAGTACGGCGTCGTAGGTAGTAGGCGTAGGTAGCCGCACCCAGTGCGGCGCCCCAGACCACCCAGAGTGTGCCGGGCATCGCCAGTCCCCACTCGGAGCCGGCGTTGTCGCCTGGCAGGCGGATGTTCATCAGGCCGGCCGGCATCAGCACCACAGCGACGATCGAGGCCGGCACGATCGCCCGTGACGGCGGGATCCGCTGCCCTGCCTTGAACCAGATCCAGCGCGGGTAGACCTCGCCCCAGCGATGCACCAGGCCGTGGGTGAGGATGCTGCCGCCGACCCCGAGCAGCGCCATCCCCAGCCCGATCTCGAGCATGCCGGGCGTGTCTTCCATCATCTGCTGGAACTCGTCGGTGATGCCGAGCGGCCAGCCGAAGTACCAGGCCACCCGGGTGAACTCGTACGGCACGTTCGACATCACTGCGATCAGGACGGCCCAGCGGCCCCAGCGCAGTGCTGCAGCTGGGGTGGTCCACGCTGCGTGCTCGTGCTCGTCGCGGCCGCAGGAAACACAGGCCTTCCGGGCCCTGCGGTGGTAGGCGACCGCTGTAGCGGCCCAGAGCAGGCCGCCGAGGAACATCAGCAGCAGGTTCGCCCGGTGCCAGTACAGGATGTCGCCGACGCCGCCCTGCTCACCCGGTACGCCGGTGAACGTGAACAGGAGGATCGCGGGGGACAGTGCAACCATCGCCAACGGGGTGTAGTCGGGGATCACCAGTGCGAGAGCGACCGCCATGGTCACCGCGTAGGTCTGGAGAACCCAGCTTCGCTGTGTGCGCCTGGTCATCACCAGGGCGACCACGCTGCCCGTCAGGCCGAGGACGGCCATCAGCGGGGCGACAACGCCTACTGGCGCCCCCTCCAGCAGGGACGCGGTGGCTCTGTCGTCCTCCACCTTCGCGAACGGGTAACCAGCTCCGCCCGCTGCCCAGTAGAGCCCCAGTACGCCGTACGCGAGGGACCAGATCGCCGCTGCATATCCGGACCAGGCCGGCCAGTTCTTCCGCATGGAAACAGAGTCGGCCGGTTACCCGCAGTACCGGCTCACCCGGCTGGGTGAACGTCGTCCCCCGGGGAGGGGAAAGGTGTAACACGCCGTTAACCCCGGGGACGGGCGTGTCGGGCTGCGGCGTTTCCACCGGCGACCTACTCTCCTAAGTGACGGTCGGAGGGGAAGCCGGCTGTCCGGGAGGCCCGATCAGATGAGACTTGACTGCTCGCCGGTAGCCCCATGAGGGGCCGAACGGAGTGCCCGAGACCCTCGGTCTCATTCTCGCTGGTTTCCGGGTACGCGCGTGCGGCGTACCGGTGGGGGTCTGCACCAGATCTCCGGGCCAGTTCCCGGTCCATCACCTAACACTGGTGGGCCGGGCGTGGTGCACGTCGCGGCCCGAGAGGACGTGCGACATGGCTGCCACCCACGCCAAGGCGTCAAACACCTCATCCACGCCGGACCAGCGCACTTTCGTGCTGGACACCTCCGTGCTCCTGTCAGATCCGCGGGCGATGCTGCGGTTCGACGAGCACGAGGTGGTCATCCCGGTGGTCGTCATCACCGAACTGGAGGCAAAACGGCATCACCCAGAGCTCGGCTACTTCGCTCGGACCGCCTTGAGGCTGATGGACGAGCTCCGGATCCAGCACGGACGATTGGACGCACCCCTGCCAGTGGGGGAGAAGGGTGGCACCATCCGGGTCGAGCTGAATCACACCGACCCGGAGACCTTACCGGCCGGTTTCCGGCTCGGTGACAACGACAGCCGGATCCTCGCGGTGGCGTGCAACTTCAAGGCCGAGGGCCGTGACGTCACGCTGGTCTCGAAGGACCTGCCGATGCGGGTGAAGGCGTCGGCCTGCGGGCTGATGGCCGAGGAGTACCGGGCCGAGCAGTTGACGCTGGAGTCCGGCTGGACCGGGATGAGCGAGCTCGAGGTCGAGACGCAGGACGTCGACGCCCTGTACGAGGACGGCGTACTGGAACTGCCGGAGGCGGGGGAGTTCCCCACCCACACCGGTCTGGTCCTGCTGTCGGAGCGGGGTAGCGCGCTCGGGCGGGTGATGCCGGACAAGCGGATCCGGCTGGTCCGCGGCGACCGCGAGGCGTTCGGCATCCGCGGCCGGTCCGCCGAGCAGCGGGTCGCCCTCGATCTGCTGCTGGACCCGGACGTCGGGATCGTCTCGCTCGGCGGCCGCGCCGGGACCGGTAAGTCGGCGCTCGCGCTGTGCGCCGGGCTGGAGGCCGTGATGGAGCGGCGGCAGCACAAGAAGGTGGTGGTGTTCCGGCCGTTGTTCGCGGTCGGCGGCCAGGAACTGGGGTACCTGCCCGGTTCGGAGTCGGAGAAGATGCAGCCCTGGGCCCAGGCGGTCTACGACACGCTGGGCGCGCTCACGAGTGCCGACGTGATCGACGAGGTGATGGACCGCGGCATGCTCGAGGTGTTGCCGCTGACCCACATCCGCGGTCGCTCACTGCACGACGCGTTCGTGATCGTGGACGAGGCCCAGTCGCTGGAGCGCAACGTGCTGCTCACCGTGCTGTCCCGGGTCGGCGCCAACTCGCGGGTGGTCCTCACCCACGACGTGGCGCAGCGCGACAACCTCCGGGTCGGCCGGCACGACGGTGTGGTCGCGGTGGTGGAGAAGCTGAAGGGGCACCCGCTGTTCGCCCACGTGACGCTGACCCGGTCGGAGCGTTCGCCGATCGCCGCGCTGGTGACGGAGATGCTGGAGGACCTGCAGCTCTGACTCACTGACTGTGCTGTGTCTGATTTCCGTTAAAGGACTGTAAGACTTCCGAGCTACCCGGTGCGGCCACAAGCCATGTGGCCGCACCGTACCTTGTGACCTGCTTGTGATCACGGTCTGTTTAGGCCAGAGTATGTTCCTGTTGCAGCCGACGGGGGTCGGGTATCTCGGAAGGACAGATGAAAGCGAAGCGCTCCCTCGCGGTCCTCGCAGTCGTTGGGATCGTGGTTGTCTCCATCGTCGCCAGTATCGATCTCTTCACCTCCCCCGGCAGCAGCGCCGCGTCCGCCCCTGTCTCCGGCCGGGCTGAGCTCGCCGTCCTGAACAGCGAGAAGGCGCGCGAGGCGAAGTCGCCCTCCCCCAAGCCGCTGAGCGCAGCCGAGCAAGCCGCGGAAGTGGTCCGCCTGCGCAACCAGATCGAGGCGGTCGAAGCCGAGCGCAAGCAGGCCCAGGACCAGGCCTGGTTGTTGCGCAAGGCGAAGAACGCCGCGCTGGCCCGCTACCAGGCTCTGCAGAAGACCAACGAGGACTCGCGCCAGGAGCGCGCCAGCCGGGACGCCGCCCGCAAGGAACTCGAGGGCACCCCGAAGGAGATCGCGCTCAACCTGCTCGACAACCACGGCTGGTCCGAGGATCAGTTCTCCTGCCTGGACAAGCTGTGGACCAAGGAGTCCCGCTGGAAGGTGACCGCGGACAACCCCGGTTCCAGCGCCTACGGCATCCCCCAGGCGCTCCCCGGCAACCGCATGGCGGCGTACGGCTCCGACTGGCGCACCAACCCCGTCACCCAGATCAAGTGGGGCCTCGACTACATCGAAGACCGCCACGGTTCCCCCTGCGGCGCCTGGTCCCACTCCAAAGCCAAAGGCTGGTACTAGCCGCTCTTGTCTTGCCGCTTACGTCCGAAGCGGCGTGGGGCCTGCCCCACGGTCATTCGGACGTAAGGTGTTGCGCCGAGGTCCAGCCCTGGGCGCGTAGTAGGCGGATGACCTGGTGCATGAAGAGTTCCGGGTCAGTGTGCAGGCCTAGCACCGGGATGCGGAGCACGTGGTCGCGGTCAATTGTCAGTTCGTTCTGCCGTACTGCGTCGGCGAGTGCGCGGTCTGCTTCCTGGTGATGGACACCCTCGATCTCGACGATCACGTCGTATTCCGCCCACTCGACGTCGAGGAAGGCGATGCCGTCCGAAGTCACTCGACGGCACTGCCTGTCAGGTTCTGGAAGGCCGTATTGCCGGCACAGGCGGAGGAAGTCGATCTCGCCGGTCGATTGGGCTCCGCCGGCGACCTCCCTGACCACCTGCAGCAATAGCCTGCGCCTCCGATGTCGGCGCACCTGGTCCAGCGCATCGGACAGTTCGGCCGGTGTCGTCAGCCGTTGTTGAACAGCCATCGCGAGGATCAGCGAGGCTTGCTTGTCGCTAACGGCCCAGAGCGCGGCCCTGATCGCCGCCGTTGCCGGACGAACCCGCGGTGGTTCGAGCGGCAGGAGGTCACCGGCCGCCCGGCGTCGTGTCTCGTGGACGACAATCCCACGCGGGCGCCGAGGCCGGGCGGACTTCGGGGTCGAGATGTGAATCGCACTCTCGAAACCCTTCAACCCGGCAGCATGCAGGGCGGTGACGCCGTCGAGGGCGGCGCCGGCGCCCACCTCGAAGATCGCCGACCACCAGTTGCCGAGTTCTGGCAGCTCACCCGTCCTGAGCGCCAACGATTGCCGACCCTTGATCACCCAGCGTCGTGCCCGTACCTGCGCGTCCACCTGCCAGCGCTCCCAGCCCGCGGCGTACAGCTGTGGACGCGACACGACGCCGCCTTGCCTGGCGGCGAGGTCAGTCGCCTGGAGTCGCCGGGTCTCTCGAACGCTCGCCTTGGTGCACGTCTGACACCGGCCACACCAGTTTCCGCGTCGGCATCTTCTCGCCGACTTCGTCTTCTCATTCACCACCCAGAAGATGCAGGCCATCCGCGCCTTTCGCCGCCGAACCTTTGCCCCTGTGGAGAACCCGGCCTTACGTCCGAAGAGGTGAGGGGCAGGCCCCTCGCCTCTTCGGACGTAAGGGGTTTGGGGGAGGATGGGGAGGGTGGATGAGGTGGCGGTGGGTGGGGGTGGGCGGGGGGAGGTGGTGTTGCGTAGGCGGGTGGGGGATGGGGCGTTGGAGTTGCGGGTCAATGGGGTGTTTGTGATGGATGACCTGGAGACTTCGAGCGAGGAGTTGCTGGCGTTGGCGGCGCTGGAGGTTGTTGGGGAACCTTCGCGGCTGTTGGTGGGTGGGTTGGGGTTGGGGTTCACCGTGCGGGCGCTGTTGCGGGACGAGAGGGTGCGCGAGGTGCTGGTTGCGGAGATCGAGCCGGATCTCGTGCAGTGGATGCGGGACGGGTTGTTGCCGTCGGTGCTGGACG
>NZ_DASRXP010000171.1:0-5232 GCF_035687465.1 Kribbella sp. | reverse complement strand
GAAGACGACCGTGACAAGGAGCGGGAGGAGCCGGAGGTTGTCGGACCCGTCACCTCCGCCGCTGTAGCCGCCGAGACTCTGGATGAGCTCCAGGGCCAAGAGCCGAACGAGCAGGTCCAGGACCAGCAGCCGGAAGAGCAGCAGCCGGCGGTGCAGGAGCCTGAAGTGCAGGAGCAGCAGGTGGACGTGCGGGGGCAGGGTGGCGAAGCTGCGCCGCAGGTCGTGCTGCCGACAGCTGAGGATGAGCGTCTGGCGCGGGAGCAGGGTGAGCAGGTGCCCGACCCGGTTGAGGCGCCGTTGGATGTCGACCAAGGCGAGCGTGCGGCCCCGGAGCAGAGTGGGGTGGTTCCCGATCCGGTTGAGGCGCGGTTGGAGGCGGATCGGCGGGAGCGTGCCGGCCAACCCGCGGGCGGTCAGTTGAGTGGGCAGGGTGATGGGCTGGGGGCGGGGGAGAAGAAGGGGATCTCAGCGGAGGAGAGGGCGCGGCTGCAGGGGATTCAGAGTGGGCAGACCGAGGCAACCCGGGCGACGCAGCAGGAGCAGGGCGGCGAGTCTGTGGTCGCGGGGACGGCTGGTCGCAATCCCGGTGCCCAGCATGCCAAGCTCACGGGACGTGGCCCTGGTCGTGGCACGGGCGATCGAGGCTCCGACGGCGCTGGTCTGCAGCAGGAGTGAACTTCGCCGAACAGCCCGCAGGGTCAGTAGACGATGGCTTGGGTGTTGTCGGTGAGGATTTCTTCGGTGAAGGCTGGTGCGCCGGCGATGCGGGTGCCTGGGACTAGGTCGGCTTCCGTGAGGTCGCGGCGTTTGGCGCACTGCGTGCACACCGTCAGCTGACCGCCCGCCAGTACTCCGGCCAGCAGGTCCGCCAATGGTGCCGCATGCGGTAACTCGAAGGCTTCAGCGCGACCCGGTACTGCGAACCACACCGCCTCCCCGGTCAACCACAGCGACACCGTGGCTCCGGCGGCGACCGCCGTCGCGGCTACGGTGAACGCCTGGTTCGCGCGTTCGGGTTCTTCGGCACCTGCGGTCAGCTTGATCACCAGCGTGCGGGACATCACGCCACCGTAGCCGAGAACCCCGAACGCATCCCCTAGACTGACCAACGTGCTGCACGTCATCTTCACGAGCCTGCTGGTCCTGGTCTGCGTCTTCATGGGCTGGTTCTCGGCATTCGTCGTCTACCGGCTGTACCGCGGCCGCGGTGTGAACTGATGGCGTTCGAGATTCCGCAGGACCTGCACCCCGACCTGATGCCGGTGGCCTGGCTGCTCGGTCGCTGGGAAGGCCGCGGGCACGGTGACTACCCGACGATCGAGAAGTTCGAGTTCGGGCAGCAGATCGACTTCAGCCACAACGGCAAGCCCTACCTGCACTACGTCAGCCAGACCTACGTGGTCGGCGAGGACGGCACGAAGGAGCGCCCGCTCGCGGTCGAGACCGGGTTCTGGCGGCCGAAGCCGGACAACAAGCTCGAGGTCGTGCTCGCGCACCCGACCGGCTTCGCGGAGATCTGGTACGGCGAGATCGACGGCGCCAAGATCGAGATGCGGACGGACGTGGTGGCTCGGACCGCCACGGCCAAGGAGGTCACCGCCGGCCACCGGCTCTACGGCTTGGTCAACGGCGAACTGATGTGGGCCTACGACATGGCCGCGGAAGGGCATTCGCTCCAGCCGCACCTCTGGGCCACGCTCGTCCGCGCCTGATCCCTGTCAGCTCTCGGACACCCACGAATACTCCACCTTCGGACGCCCACTCCGGCCGTCGTAGCGCTGCGTCCGCAAGGCCTGCCCTTGGTCGGCCAAGTGCTCGAGATAGCGCCGAGCCGTGATCCGCGACGTTCCCAGCTCGGCACCGACCTCCTCGGCCGTCCATCCCTCACGGTTCCCGAGTAGCTTCACGACCCGATCCAGTACTGACCCGGCCAGCCCCTTCGGAACACTCGAAACAGTTGCTGGATGCAATAGCCGGTCCACCTCGTCCTGGTCCGCGACCACCTGACCGGACTCCGCTGACCGTCGTTGCCGGGCATAGGCGTTGAGCCGATCCCTCAACGTTTCAAAGGCAAACGGCTTCAACACGTACTGCACGACCCCGATCCGCGCCGCCGCCTGAACCGCGGCCACCTCTCGCGCTGCAGTCACAGCGACCACGTCCGTTTGGTTGCCCGCAGCCCGCATCCGCCGTACTACGTCCAATCCGTGGCCGTCAGGCAGGTTCATGTCCAGGAGAACCAGATCCACCTGTTCCTGACTGAGCACGTGCAGTGCGCGAGCCGCAGTACCGGCAATGCCCAGGCAGGTGAAGCCGGGCAGGCGGTCGACGTACGTGCGATGTGCTTCGGCGGCGACCGGGTCGTCCTCCACGATCAGGACGCGCAGCTGGTCACGCACTCGCACTCACCGCCCGTGGCAGCCGGACCCGGACCGTCAGTGCCGGGACCTCGTCCAGCTCCGAGTCGGGATCGACCATCAGCGTGCCCTGCCAGCGTTCGACCGTGCTCCGGACGAGGACCAGCCCGAGCCCGTGCCCTGGTTCGGACTTGGTGGTCCAGCCGCGCTCGAACATCCGCGCCAGCTCGGTCGCGCCCAGTTCGGCGCCGGTGTTGGTGACCGCCAGGTCGATGGCGTCGGGCGTCGTACCGGCCTTCAGTTCGACCCGCCGCGGGGCAGGTCCACCGCGGGCGGCCTCGATCGCGTTGTCGAGCAGGTTGCCGACCACCGTGACGACGTCCTGGGCGGGCAGCCGGGTGTTGAGGGCCTCCGAACCGAGCTCTAGCGTGAGCAGGACGCCGCGTTCCTGCGCTTGCGCCAGCTTCGCGAGCAGCAGCGACGCGAGCACTGGATCGCCGACCGTACCGACCACCCGATCCGTCATCGCCTGGGCGAACTGCAATTCCGAGACCGCGAACTCCCGGGCCCGCTCCGGCCGGCCGATCTCGATCAGGCTGACCACCGTGTGCAGCCGGTTCGACGCCTCGTGGTTCTGCGCCTGCAGCGACTCGGCCAGGCTGCGCACGGCGTCCAGCTCACCGAGCAGCGCCTGTAGTTGGGTGTGATCGCGCAGGGTGATGATCCGGCCGGACCGGGCCGGCTGCTGGTTCACCACGACGACCCCCTGCGCCCCGAGGTGCAGTTCGTCGTACGCCGTGCGCCCGGCGCCGAGCAGGTCCGACAGGGCAGCGGGCAGATGGAGCTCCTCGATGGGGGTGCCAGGTGGCACCTGCCCCAGACCGAGCAGGCGCCGGGCCTCGTCGTTGACCAGCTGGACCCTGCCGTCCCCGTCGACCAGCAGCAGGCCCTCCCGGGCGGCACGCAGAACGCCTTGGTAGAAGTCGAGCATCCAGGCGAGCGACTGGGTACCCATCCCGCGAGTCGCTCGCCGGACCCGCCAGGAGACCAGGGCGTTGCCGGCGATGGCGACGCCGAGCATCAGGCTGGCGATCCCGAGCATGGACCGCAACTCGGGCTCCAGCAGGTCCCCCCAACCAGGCGACGCGATGCCGGTCGCGGCGGCGTCCCGGTCGGCCTGCGCGCGGGCCCGGCTGGCCAGCACGATCCAGACCATCGCGATCAACACGGCGACCGTGATGGTTTGCAGCCAGAGCACCTGGCGCCGCAGCTCCCACGGCCTTCTCATCTCGTCACCCTGCACAGCATGCGGACATTGTGCACACCAGTGCCCCCACTGGTCTCCGTCCAGTGCCCCCACTGGTCTCCGTCCAGTGGGCCAACTGGTCGCCGCGCGCCGAGGTGTGGGCGACGACCGCGAACGATATGAACGAAATGCACAGTTCCTCTGTGCGTCACGTCACAGTTACTCAGAACCAGCCCGCCCGGCCGATCAGGAGTCCCCCATGTCGAGCCCGAACGAAACCCGTCCGACGCCGGTTCGCAACGACCGGACCCACTTCCTCTACATCGCCGTCATCGTCGCCGTCGCACTCGGCATCGGCGTCGGCTTCCTCTTCCCGGACTTCGCGGTCGAGCTGAAACCGCTCGGCACCGGGTTCGTGAACCTGATCAAGATGATGATCAGCCCGATCATCTTCTGCACCCTGGTGCTCGGCATCGGGTCGGTCCGGCAGGCGGCCAGCGTCGGGAAGGTCGGCGGTCTCGCGCTGGGCTACTTCCTGGTGATGTCGACGGTGGCGCTCGCCATCGGCCTGGTGGTCGGCAACCTGGTCCAGCCCGGCTCCGGCCTGAACCTGACCGACAACCTGCGCGAGACCGGCCAGAAGCAGGCCGAGACCGCGGTCCACGAAGGCACCGCCGACTTCTTGCTCGGCATCATCCCGAAGACGATCTTCTCCTCGCTGACCGAGGGAACGGTGCTGCAGACGGTCTTCGTCGCACTGCTGGTCGGCTTCGCGCTGCAGAGCATGGGCTCGAAGGGCCAGCCGATCCTGAACGGCATCGGGCACCTGCAGCGGCTCGTCTTCAAGATCCTGTCGATGATCATGTGGGTCACACCGATCGGCGCCTTCGGGGCGATCGCGGCCGTGGTCGGCGACACCGGCTGGGACGCCCTGGTCAGTCTGTTCAAGATCATGGCGGCCTTCTACATCACCTGTCTGATCTTCGTGATCGTTGTCCTGGGCACCATTCTCCGGGCGGTCACCGGGGTCTCGATCTTCCAGCTGCTGAGGTATCTCGGCCGGGAGTTCCTGCTGATCGTGTCGACCTCGTCGTCGGAGACCGCGCTGCCGCGGTTGATCGGCAAGATGGAACACCTCGGGGTGCAGAAGCAGGTCGTCGGCATCACCGTCCCGACCGGCTACTCGTTCAACCTGGACGGCACCGCGATCTACCTGACGATGGCGTCGCTGTTCATCGCCGAGGCGATGGACCAGCCGTTCAGCCTGGGCCAGCAGATCTCCCTGCTGCTGTTCATGATCATCGCCTCCAAGGGCGCGGCCGGCGTGACCGGCGCGGGCCTGGCGACGCTGGCCGGCGGACTCCAGTCGCACCGGCCGGAACTGGTCGACGGGATCGGCCTGATCGTCGGCATCGACCGGTTCATGTCCGAGGCCCGGGCGCTGACGAACTTCGCCGGTAACGCGGTGGCGACGATCCTGGTCGGCCACTGGGTCGGTCAGTTCGACAAAGCCCAGGCCAAGCAGGTCTTCGCCGGCGAGGACCCCTTCGACGAAGCCGCCTTCGCGGCCGGCGACACCCACGCCGGCGACGTCCCGGAAACCACCCCCGAAACCACCCCCGCACCCGT
>NZ_DASRXP010000170.1:0-3342 GCF_035687465.1 Kribbella sp. | reverse complement strand
CCGCTTCGGCGCGTGCTGCTCGACCCGGAGCACGCTCAGCGGGACCGGCTTCCCGCATGGTTGCGCGACATCATTACTCGAACATACGAAGCAGCGGAGCAGTGGATCGAGCCATACGGTTACGGACCCGACTGGCGCCTCCAACGACCGCTGTCCCTCTACGCGGCGACGTTGATGGTCTACGTCAGGGACGCGACACGTCCCGAGGACAGACCGTGGCTCAAGGCCCTGGCCGACGAAGCGGCGGAAACGTTCCTCGCGACGGTGAAACCCGGCTCACGGACCAAGCCCGCGACACCGACAGCACCGGCAGCACGGCGGCCGACGCCGCAGCAGCCACGTCCGAATCGACCGGCAGAACGTTTCGTGGTCGGGCGGCAAGCCGAGACGGGCATGTTCGCCGAACTGGTCGAAGGCCGGACCGATCAGCGGCTGCTGAACGTCTACGGCCCTGGCGGCATCGGCAAGACCGAGGTGCTCCGCAAGTTCGGCGCGAATGCGGAACGGCGCGGGCTGCGGTTCGGCACCGCCGACCTGGCAGAGTGCGAAGAGCGCCCCAGCACTGTGCTGCGGCAGCTGTGCCTGACGCTGATCGCGCACGAGACGGACGACGCCCTCCTCGACGTCCTGCGGCTGCTGGAGCAACACGACACCATGCGGGAGATCGTGCTCGCGAGCGGGGGCGTCGACGCGATGTTCGACGCGGTCGGCGCGCCCACGAACCGCGCCGCCGTGCAGGCGACCGTCGACCACAGTGCCGTCGTCCTGACCCCGGACCTACGAGCCGCGCTGGACAACCGGTTCAGCCTGCAGCGCTTTCTCCGGTCATCCGACCGGGACGTCACGAGCGCATTCGGCGACGCGTTCGCCGCGGTGCAGGACGGTGCGCCCTCGGCGGTGTTGCTCGACACCTACGAGGAGGCGGGCAAGCTCGACACGTGGGTGCGCCAGCATCTGCTCCCCGTCGTCCCCGACCGGACCAGGATCGTCGTCTTCGGCCGCAACCAGCTGGCCAAGCAGAACTTCGACTGGAGCGACCACGACGACGCGATCCTGAGCTACCCGTTGCCTGAGCTGGGCGAAGACGACGCGAAGTCCTACCTGCGGCACTACGGTCTGACCGACGCGGCCGCCCTGGACAAGGTCTACCGCTTCACCGGCGGCTACCCGCTGGTGCTGGTGCTCGTGCGCAAACTCGCGAAGGAGGCGGGCGGCTGGCACGCGGTCGGCGAGTTCGACCACATCGCGGACCGGGACAAGGTCGCCGGCCAGCTCCTGGACCGCATCCTTCGCGAGGAGCAGGTGCACGCCGTTCGCGAGGTGATCGAGAAGTGCGCGATCGCGTCCTGGATCAACCCGGAGGTCATCCGGCACCTGCTCGACGTCACCAAAGAGGAGGCCAGACGGCTGTACACCCTGGTCGAGGTGCACTCGTTCGTGAGCAGGCACCCCGAAGGCGTCCGGCTGCACGACAAGATCAGGGAACTGCTCATCGACCGGCTGCGCTTCACCAGCGAGACCGACTACCAACGGCTGCGGCAGCGCCTGCTGGCCTACCACGCGTCCAAGACGATCGGGGTGAAACCAGCCGATGGATGAGCTGGACAGCACGCTGCGGCACTTCGTCGAAGAGATCCGGCTGCTGGTCGAACGGGACCCGATCGAGGGGTTCCGCCGGTGGTCGGCGCTGCACACGGAACTGGCGCAGCTGGGCCAGTTCGAGCTCTGCGACGACATGCTGCGCGAGCTGAAGGGCATGGACCTGCCCGGATACGGGCTAGGCATCGTCCGCTACGCCGAAGGCTGGACACTAGACCGCAGCGGCGAGTGGGAACCGGCGATCGAGCGCTACCAGGCAGCGCTCAGCGCGTTCCAGGACGCGGAGCTGCCACTGGACGTCCAGATCCTCACCCAGATCGGGTCGCTCTATCAGGACCAGGGCCACTACCCCGAGGCCCAGGACGCGTACGAACAGGCGTTCGAATCCGCCGACGAGCACGGTCGCGCCCTGCTGATGAACAACCTGGGCGGCCTGTGCGCGCTGCGGGACCAGCCCGACGAGGCCCGCGTGCACTTTGAGAATGCCAGGACGCTGCTCGAAGGCACGGACGACAAGTGCAATCTGGCCGCAGTGCTTGTCGGGCTGGCCAGCTTGGCGCAGGATCGCGGCGAGCTGAACGACGCGGTCCAGCACCTCGCCCGCGCGATCGTGATCTTCCGCGACCTAAGGCGGCCGACCGCGATGGCCGCCGCGGTGGCCAGCTTGGCGCTGACCTACCACAGGGCGGGCGAGTACACCGTGGCCGCCGACACCTACCGAACCGCGCTGGAGTACTTCGTCGCGTACAAGGACCGGGCGAACATCGCGCGCACGCTGGCCAACATGGCGCTCACCAGCGTCGCCGCCGGGAAGAAGGACGAGGCGATCGGCTACCTCCAGCAGGCGGTCGCCGAGTACCGCGAGATCGGCGACGCGCACGGCGAGCAGATCGCTCTGGACAACCTCAGACAACTCGGCAGCTGATCGACGCCTCCCGAGTTGTCCGCGGCGCCGGGCAGTTGCCATCGCTGATGCCCTGATCGCAGCTGGAGGAAACCCGTCATAGCCAACGCCGTAGGTTTCAACACCGTGTTGACCATCGGTCTGGAGTCGTCGCCGGTCGCGGACGCGCTGGCCGGGTTGCGGGCCAGCGAGGCCGGTACTTCACCAATCGAGAGCGGGCAATTCCCGGGGCCTCGACTGTGACGCGGTGTGACCCGCTCGCCGGCTCGTCCAGGTCAGCATCTGACGCAGCACCGCATGCGCTCAGCGCCCTTGGCCTCGTCGCGACGCTGGCGCCACCCCAGAAGCACCTTCAAGATCGCCCCCTCGACGGGCAGCGTCGGCGATTCGTTCGCCGAGAACCTGTGGTCGACCATCAAGACTGAGCTGATCTACTGGCTTGGCAACACCTTTCGCCACTCGCGCCGAGCCGACTCGGCGATCTTCCGCTACCTCGACGGCTGGTACAACCCCCACTGCCCATTCGTGCAGGGCAGGCGCTGCGGTGCCCAGTAGTTTCTCAAGCTCACGATCCAGGATCTCGCCAGGCTTCATCGGTCCCTCCCTCCGAGCACCCTAGAGCCACATGCCTCCACGTACCATTCGACCCACCTACCTCACGTGTCACAATCTGCAGGTCACAAGTCCGGAGGAACTCTTGCGCAGCAGTGGCGCAATACGCGTGTCGCTCGAAGACGCCCTGGGGCCGGAAGCGGGCGCGATCGTGCACCGCTGGGTCGAGGCCAACGGGATGCGGATCGAGGTGGATCGTCGCCTGTACGGCCACAGTTCGGCACGAG
>NZ_DASRXP010000169.1:0-21248 GCF_035687465.1 Kribbella sp. | reverse complement strand
CGCGAAGTACTTCGCGATCCTGCCGGCACTGTTCGCGGCCGCCTACCCGGGGCTGGACAAGCTGAACATCATGCAACTGCACTCCCCGCAGTCGGCGATCCTGTCCGCGGTCATCTTCAACGCGCTGGTGATCGTCGCACTGGTCCCACTCGCGCTCCGCGGTGTGCAGTACAAGCCGTCCTCGGCGTCGGCGATGCTGCGCCGCAACCTGCTGATCTACGGCGTCGGTGGCCTCATCAGCCCCTTCATCGGCATCAAACTCATCGACCTGCTGGTCTCGCTCATCCCCGGCATCGGCTGAGGGTGAGGGTGATGACGGCGATGATGCTGACGGCAACTATCAAACTCAGGGCAATGGTCAAGAAAGGCAACGGCAATGGCTAGCAGACTCCCCGGCTCCGTTCGGCAGTTCGGGGTGGCGATCCGGGCGATGGTGGTGTTCACCATCGGTCTGGGCATCCTCTACCCGCTGGTGATGACCGGAGCGTCCCAGGTGCTGTTCCACGACAACGCGAACGGCTCGATGGTCCAGGTGAACGGCAAGGAGGTGGCGTCGGACCTGATCGGTCAGGCCTACACCCAGCAGGCCGTCAAGGACGGCAAGCCAGAGGTAGACGCCGCCGGCGATCCCGTGATGGTCGCGAACCCCCTGTGGTTCCAGACCCGGCCGTCGGCAGTTGACTACGACGGCGCCGGCAGCGCGGCCTCGCAGTACGGGCCGAACAACCCCGACCTGCTCGCCCTGATCGACGAGCGACGGAAGGCCGTCGCGGCGCTCGAGGGCGTCCAGCCGTCCCAGGTCCCGCCAGACGCGGTGACCGCGAGCGGTAGTGGTCTGGACCCGCACATCAGCCCGGCGTACGCCGCGCTGCAGGTCAACCGGGTCGCTCGCGAGCGGGGAATCGACGTCGCCAAGGTGCAGCAGTTGGTCAAGGACAGCACCGACGGCAGGACGCTCGGATTCCTCGGCGAACCGCGGGTGAACGTGGTCACGCTCAATAACGCTCTGGCCGCGCTGAGCTGATCAGGCTGGACTGAGAGAGCATGGGGGTATGAACAACGGTGGTCGCGGGTATCTGCGGATCTATCTCGGCGCCGCGCCTGGCGTCGGCAAGACCTACAAGATGCTTGACGAGGCGCGGCGGCGGCGTGCGCGCGGTACGGATGTAGTGGTCGGCTTCGTCGAGACTCACGGACGGGCGCAGACCGCCGCCATGCTGGAAGACCTGGAAGTGCTTCCGCGCAAGATCATCGACTACCGCGGCGCCAGCTTCACCGAGATGGACCTCGACGCCGTCAGGGCCCGGCGGCCCGAGGTGGTGCTGGTCGACGAGCTTGCCCACAGCAACGTCCCGGGCAGCAAGAACGCCAAGCGCTGGGAGGACATCGACGAACTGCTGACCGCGGGGATCAACGTGATCTCGACGGTGAACATCCAGCACCTCGAGTCGATCAACGACGTGGTCGAGAAGATCACCGGCGTTCCCCAGCGGGAGACGGTGCCGGACCGGGTGGTCCGGTCGGCGAACCAGATCGAGCTGGTGGACATGGCCCCGGAGGCGCTCCGCCGTCGGATGGCGCACGGCAATGTTTATGCCGCGGACAAGGTCGATGCTGCCCTGGGCAACTATTTCCGGGTCGGCAACCTGTCCGCGCTCCGGGAGCTCGCGCTGTTGTGGCTGGCCGATCGCGTCGATGCGGGTTTGCAGCAGTACCGCTCGCAACACGACATCGAGTCCACCTGGGAAGCGCGGGAGCGAGTCGTTGTCGCGGTGACGGGCGGGCCCGAGGGCGAGACCCTGATCCGGCGGGCGGCCCGGATCGCCGCCCGCTCCTCCGGCGGGGATCTGCTCGCCGTACACATCACCCGTTCGGACGGATTGACCGGTGCGGATCCGAAGCGGCTAGCTGAGCAACGGGCCTTGGTCGAAAGCCTGGGCGGTACGTATCACCAGGTCGTCGGTGACGACATTCCGGCCGCCCTGCTGTCGTTCGCCCGCGCTGAGAACGCCACCCAGTTGGTGCTCGGCGGCAGCCGCCGCAACTGGCTGTCGGCCCTGTTCACCGGGCCGGGGATCGGCGCGACCTCGATCCGGGACGCCGGCGACATCGATGTTCACCTCGTCACCCACTCCGAGATGGGGCGCGGCCGCTTGCCGCGGCTGCACGGCAGCCTGTCCCGGCAGCGGATCGTCTACGGTTTCGTGCTCGCTGTGCTGCTGCCGCCGCTGCTCGCGGTGCTGCTCGGGCTGGGTGGCGACACGCTGAACCTGACCAGCAACATGCTCGCCTTCCTCTTCGCGGTCGTGGTGGTGGCCCTGGTCGGCGGCCTCTGGCCCGCGATGTTGTCGGCGATCGCCGGTACGGCAGTGCTGAACTACTTCTTCACCCCACCGACGCGGACCTTCAGCATTGCCGAACCAAACAACGCCCTGGCCCTGGGCATCTTCATCGGTGTCGCCGCGCTGGTGTCCTCGGTGGTCGACCGCGCGGCGCGGCGTACCAGGCAGGCCGCCCGGGCGGCGGCGGAGTCCGAAACCCTGGCGACGTTGGCCGGCACGGTTCTTCGCGGCGAGACGGCCTTGCCGGCGCTGCTGGAGCGCGTGCGCGAGGCCTTCGGGATGACCGGAGCCTGCCTGATGGAGCGGGTCGACTCCGACGAGCTGAACGAGGTCTGGCGTCCGGTTGCCTCGGTCGGTACGAACACCTGCCGCCGGCCGGAGGAAGGCGATGCCGAGATCCCAGCCCGGGACGACCTCGTGCTGGTCCTGCAGGGCCGCTCCCTCGCGGCCGACGAACGCCGCCTGGTCGGCGCCTTCGCCGCCCACGCCGCAGCCCTGGTCGACCGCACCCGCCTCAGCGAAGCAGCCGCCGAAGCCAAACCCCTGGCAGAGGCCGACAAACTCCGTACTGCGCTCCTCCGCGCGGTCGGCCACGATCTTCGAACCCCCCTGGCGTCGGCGAAAGCCTCAGTGACGAGCCTGCGGAGTTCCGATGTCGACTGGACCCCTGCGGAACGCGACGAGCTCCTCGAGACGGCAGACGAGTCGCTCGACCGGCTGACGCGGCTGGTGGACAACCTGCTCGACCTCAGTCGCCTCCAGGCCGGCGTACTGCCGATCTTCACCAGGCCGACCACCTTCGACGAGATCCTCCCTGGGATTCTCAGCGAGCTCGGTACCGCGGCGAGGTCGGTCACCATGGATGTGCCGGACACGTTGCCGCTGATCGAGGCCGATCCGGCCCTGCTGGAGCGGGTGATCGCGAACCTACTGGCCAATGCGCTCCGGCACTCACCTGATGGCAAGCCCCCGCTGCTGACCGGCAGTTCGCTGGGTGACTTCGTCGAGATCCGGGTGATCGACCGCGGGCCGGGGATCCCGGCCTCCGACCGGGACCGGGTGTTCGCACCCTTCCAGCGGCTCGGTGACACGGACAACACCACCGGGGTCGGTCTCGGCCTGGCGCTGGCCCGTGGCCTGACCGAGGCGATGCAGGGCACGCTGCAGCCCGAGGACACGCCCGGTGGCGGTCTCACCATGGTCGTGTCAATGCCCTCCGCAACAATGAGACCGGCCGAGGCCCCGGTACCGGGCCGGCTGGAGCGGGAGGGGAACGGATGACCAGGGTGCTGGTGGTCGACGACGAGCCGCAGATCGTGCGGGCACTACAGATCAACCTGAAGGCCAGGCGGTACGAGGTGCACGTGGCCGGCAGCGGTACGGCGGCGCTCAAGGTGGCGGCGCAGCACCCCCCGGACCTGGTGATTCTCGACCTGGGGCTGCCGGACTTCGACGGTGTCGAGGTGATCCGGGGGCTGCGCGGCTGGACCGAGGCGCCGATCCTGGTGCTGTCCGGGCGGACCGACAGTACGGACAAGGTGGAGGCGCTGGACGCGGGCGCGGACGACTTCGTGACCAAGCCCTTCGGGATCGACGAGTTGCTGGCCCGGATGCGGGCGGTGCTGCGCCGGAGCAACCTCGGCGAGGACCAGCCGGTGGTCACCGTCGGCGGGGCGCGGGTGGATCTGTCGGCGAAGCGAGTAACACTGGACAGTGGTGAGGACGTTCGGCTGACCCCGACCGAGTGGCACCTGCTGGAGGTGCTGATCCGGCACCCCGGCAAGTTGTTGTCACAGCGGCAGTTGCTGACCGAGGTGTGGGGGCCGGGCTACGAGAACGCCGGCGGCAACCTGCGCTTCTACATGGGCCAGCTCCGCCGCAAGCTCGAGGCCGATCCGGCGCGTCCCGTCCATCTGCTCACCGAACCCGGCATGGGCTACCGCTTCGAGCCGTAGGAGGCACTGTGGCGATCATCGCCAACGCGGTCTATGTCGACGGGCACCGGGTCACCGAGCCGGCCACCCTGGAGGAGACCTACGAGCAGGTCCGCCGGCTGCACGGGATGGCGTGGATCGGGCTCTACTGTCCGGACCCGGCGGAGTTGCAGTCGGTTGCCGACGAGTTCGGCTTCCATCAGCTCGCCGTGGACGACACCCTCTCCGCCCACCAGCGCCCCAAGCTCGAACACTACGACGACGTGCTCTTCACCGTGCTGCGCTCTGCCAGCTACCGCGACGACCTCGAACGGGTCGAGTTCGGGGAGGTCCACATCTACAGCGGCAAGGATTTCGTCGTCACGGTGCGGCAGTCGGAAACGCCCGATCTCGGTGCGGTCCGTCGGCGGATGGAGTCGTCGCCCGAGCTGCTGAAGCTCGGCTGCGAGGCGGTGCTGTACGCCATCCTCGATCAGGTGGTCGACGAGTACCAGCCGGTGATCGCGGGCCTGCAGGGTGACATCGACGAGATCGAGGACCAGGTCTTCAACGGTGATCCCGAGGTGTCGCGGCGGATCTACGAACTGCTCCGCGAGGTGGTGAAGTTCATGCGTGCCGCGCAGCCGTTGCCCGCGATGCTGGTCGAGCTGCGTGCCTGGTATGAGAAGAAGGGCACCGCGCTGGAACTGCAGCGGAATCTCCGGGACGTGGCGGATCACGTCGAGCGCGTGGTCGACATGGCGAACGGCTTCAAGGTCCTGCTGATCAACCTGATCGGCATCAACGGCACCCTGGTCGCCCAACGGCAGAACGACGAGACCCAGCACCTGTCCGAGCTCAGCCTCCGCCAGAACGAGGAGGTCAAGCGAATCTCCGGCTGGGCGGCGATCCTGTTCGCCCCGACCCTGGTCGGCACGATCTACGGCATGAACTTCACCCACATGCCAGAACTCCACTGGAAGGTCGGCTACCCGTACGCCCTGGTCCTGATGCTCCTGGTAAGCCTCTGCCTCTGGGTCGTCTTCAAGAAAAAGGGCTGGCTCTAGCCACGGCTACTGAGGGCGGGACTGAGTCGGGATGGTGTCCGATTCGTTCAAGACGAGGCGGCTGTCGATAGGCCAGGGTAGAGGCATGGACATCTTCAAAGCTGGTCGTGAGTTCGTACGCCGGGAGGGACGGCTGGTGGAACGCCGGCTGTTCGCCACGCTCTTCGAGGGCGCCGATCCCGCCGGGGTCGTCGACACGTTGCGCGGCTATCAGAACCCCGACGGTGGTTTCGGGCATGGGCTGGAGCCGGACAAGCGGTGTCCGGACAGCATCCCGCTCGACGTCGAGACGGCGTTCGACGTGCTGCTGGCCGCCGGTGCCCGCGATGACGAGATGGTACGGCGGGCGTGCGACTGGCTGCAGTCGATCGCCACACCCGAAGGAGCCGTTTCGCTCGGGCTTCCCGTGGTGGAGCAGTATCCGAGGGCCGAGCATTGGGGTGAGTGGACCTACCAGCCGGGCCTCAACCCCACCGCCGGACTCGTCGGCCGGCTGATCGAACTCGGGATCGACCATCCGTGGCGCGACCAGGCCGCCGCGTGGTGCGCCGGAGAACTCGAGAACGGCTTCCCCGAGGACGCGCACGCGATGCACGAGTCGATGATCTTCCTGGAGCACCAGCCGGACGTCGAGCTCGCCAAGGTGAAGGAGTGGCTGCCCAAGTTGGCGTACTACCGGGCCGCGGCCGACGACCCGTCGTACGGGGTGACGCCCTTGCACTTCGCGCCGACTCCGGACAGCGTCTGGCGGCCGTTGTTCGACGACCAGCAGATCGAGGGACACCTGGATCGGCTGATCGCGGACCAGCAGGAGGACGGCGGCTGGGCCATCACCTGGGAGCCACCCGGGGCCGCCGCCACGCTCGAGTACCGCGGAATCGTGACGGTGGGGGCCCTCCGAACCCTGAAGGCCTACGACCGGCTGCCGCTGAGCTGACCCCGCGCTCGACACGGCGAAGAACGCCGGACAGGTGTGAAACAATCGGCCGGTGAGGAGGCCGACGACCTGTGCTGCTCGCTGACACCTGGTTGCAGTCGCTGTTCACCGCGATCGCGACCGTCGCCGCTTCCCTCCCCGCTGGTGCCCCCGTGGCTCCCGCGCAGGTGGTGCAGGCCGAAGGCTGGGTCGGCAGCTGGGCCGTCGCCGTCACCGAGGCCGGGGCTTCCGGAGTGGCGGCCGCCGGGGTCGCCGACACGACCGTCCGCCAGGTCGCCCATCTGTCCGTCGGTGGTCGGTCGGTTCGGCTGCGGTTGTCGAACCGCTTCGGCAACCGCCCGCTCGTGGTGGGCCGGACCACGGTCGCTCCCCGCAAGGACGGAGCCGCCGGTACGCCGAACCTCGAGTTGCTCCAGCTGATCCCGGTCACGTTCGGCGGCCGGGGTTCGATCACGATCCCGGTCGGCGGTGAGGCCGTGTCCGACCCGGTCGACACGGCCGTCGCCGAGGACAGCGATCTGGTGATCAGTACGTACTTCCCGGGCCCGACCGGTCCGTTGACCCAGCACCCGGCCGGGTATGCGACCGCCTTCGCTGCCCGTGGCGACCAGACCGGCGCCGGCGGAGCGCCGTACCGGAAGATCAGTGGGATGGCGCGCTTCGTCGTCGACGAGGTGGACGTGCAGGCGAATGCCCGGGGCTCGGTCGTGCTGTTCGGCGACTCGATCACGGATGGCGCGTCGTCGCCGATCGACGGGAACCTGCGCTATCCCGACCAGCTGGCCGACCTGCTGACGCTTCAGCGGTACGGCGCTCTCAACGCGGGGATCGGCGGCAACAAGCTGCTCGCGAACGGCGGCACGGCCGGGGAGGCGGCGATCGGCCGGTTCGAGCGGGACGTGATCCGGCGGACCGGCGTACGCAGCGTGGTCATTCTCGAAGGCATCAACGACATCCGCGGCAGCCGTGGCTCCATCTCGGCGACGGCGCTGATCAACGCGCATCGCCAGCTGATCGCCCGCGCTCATGAGGCGGGATTGAAGGCGTACGGCGCGACGCTCACGCCGTACTGGGGTTACCCGCTCTACACCGTCGGCGGTGAGGTCGCGCGCCAGGCGCTGAACCACTGGATCCGTACGTCGGGGGAGTATGACGGGGTCATCGACCTCGAGCAGGCGATCCGCGATCCGAACCAGCCGCTGCGGATCCTGCCTGCCTACGACAGCGGGGACCACCTGCACCCGAACGCCCGCGGCTTCACCGCGATGGCCCGCTCCTTCAACCTCGAGCTCTTCACCAGCTAGCCGGCCTCTGCGGGATGCTCGACCTGGCGGTCGCCCCACTGGGTGAGGAGGCCCCGGGCGATCTCCAGATCGTCGCGCAGTGAGCGGTCCCTCAGCTCACCGGGCAGCGCGGCGAGCGCATCACTCAACCAAGGACCCACCGCTGCGGGCGCCAGTTGCTCCGGCTCCAGGCCGGCGAGCCTGATCGCCCGAACCGCTGTTACCAGCTCACACGACAGCACGCCGCGCAGGGCATCCAGCAACTGCGCTGTCAGTACTGCGGCTTGCGGGGCGAAGCTGGCGTGGTGTTCGGCACCACGCGAAAGAGTCGCCGTACCGAGGGTCGCGGGCTGCGCCGTCGACCGGACCGACGCGAGCGCGTCGTGCGCGACGTACTCGATCATCATTACGCCTGAGCTGGCCTCGGCGCCGCTCGCAAGGAACCGGCTGAGGCCGGTGAAGTCGGGGTCGACCAGGTTCGCGACTCTGGACGTGGACAGCGTGGCGACGCTGTGGAGACTCAGTCGGAGCGAATCCAGTGCCAACGCGATCGGCATCGCGTGCCAGTTGCCGTTGTGCAGAACGGTGTCCCCGGCGACCAAGGGGTTCTCCGCCGAAGCGTTGATGTCGATCTGCACTGTGTTGCCCAAGGCATCGATATGGTCCACCGCCGGCCCGAGCACCTGCGCGAACGCCCTGAGTCCGAACGGATCCTGCACCCGCGCCGGCGGAAGAGGCAGTCCGTCGAGCAGACCACGCATCCGGCGTGCCACTCGCACCTGCCCCGGTTGGGGGCGGGCCTCGTGCACCCGCGCGTCGTACACCTCGGCGTTGCCGCGCAGCGCGACATGCGAAAGCGCGCCGACCAACGGCACCACATTGATCAGCGTGGCTGCCTCGACGTAGGCCAGGCAGCATTCGGCCAGCGTGATCGCGTTGCTCGACAACAGCGGCAGTGCGCTCGTGCCGTCGATGACGTCACCCAGCGCCAGGCCGAGCTCGGCCAACGGCCCGAGGTCGCCGGTCCCGATCGCACCACCGCGATGCAACTCGGGCAACTCGTCGTCGTTGAGCAAGCTGACGATCGCGTCGGCCACCGCGGGCTCGAGTCCGGAGCCTCCGGCAGCGAGCTGGTTGACCCGGATCAGCAGCCCGAGCCGGACAACATCCTTCGGGTACGCCGCTGTCCCGGTCGTCGAGTGGGACGCCAGCAACCGGGCCCCGTGCTCCGGATCCCCGGTCAGCACATCCCGGTTGGCCCCGACCCCGGTGGTCCGCCCGTAGACCGGCTGCCGCTTGGCGACCTCGACCACGGCCGCCGCCGAATCCGCCATCCGCTTCCGCGCGGTCTTCCCCAACCGCACCGCCGTCCGCCGCTGACCCAGCGCGACGGCGGTCAAGGGCGTCAACCCAGCCCCGGAAATCTCCACCGGCTCCACCACCCCAGTCTGGGACCACGCCGGCCAAGTCGCGCAGTACCGACCCGCCCTTCCCGTCTCGAATCCGAGACACCAGCGTCGATGCCGCGCTCTTCGCCCGCTACCGGTCTAGAGGCCGCTATCGGCCGAACAACCTGCTAGCGATGTCGCCCGGAAACGCCGACGGCCCGCCGATCACGAGGATCGACGGGCCGTTCGGAGGTTTGACGGTTTACTTCTGGCCGTAGCGCTTCTTGAACTTCTCGACCCGGCCCTGGGTGTCCATCACGCGCTGCTGACCCGTGTAGAACGGGTGGCTGGCGGACGAGATCTCGACGTCGACGACCGGGTAGGTGTTCCCGTCGTGCCACTCGATGGTCTCGTTGCTCTCGCGGGTGGAGCCGGTCAGGAAGCTGAAGTTGCCGGACTTGTCCCGGAAGACGACCCGGCGGTAGTCGGGGTGGATGTCCTTCTTCATGCAGCCGTACTTCCTTCCAGATAAGGGGCGAACGGGTCGGTCAGTTGGCTGTCCCACTCGTCCGTACGAAGAGCACAACCATCCAGGCGCCGCCGTCATTCCCCGAGGTCCAGATCTCCCTTATTGAAAATGATTCCCAACTCAGCGTACACTGCGTCCGACGGGAATAGACGGTCGTCCGGCCGGCGTTCTCCGTAACGAGTCAATCGGCGCCCGACGGCGCCTGGAAGGAAAGGGTCTGATGGCCAAGCGCAACGACGTTCGCCCGATCATCAAGCTGCGGAGCACCGCGGGCACCGGGTTCACCTATGTCACCCGGAAGAACCGGCGCAACGACCCCGACCGGCTGATCATGCGGAAGTACGACCCGAAGGTCCGCCAGCACGTCGACTTCCGCGAAGAGCGGTAGTCGTGGCGAAGACCAGCAAGATCGCCAAGAACGAGCAGCGCAAGAAGACGGTCGCTTTGTACGCCGAGCGCCGCGCTGAGCTGAAGCGGATCATCGCTGATCCCACCAGTTCGTTCGAGGCGCTCGGCGAGGCGCAACTCAAACTGCAGAAACTGCCGCGCGACGCGAGCCCGATCCGGGTCCGCAACCGCGACGTAGCCGACGGACGCCCGCGTGGATACCTCCGCAAGGCGGGCATCTCCCGCGTGCGCTTCCGCACGATGGCCCACCGCGGCGAACTCCCAGGAATCACCAAGTCGTCCTGGTAGTCACCCCAGTACTACGGCCCTGCCGGGATCAGGTGGTCCCAGCAGGGCCGCGTTCTGTCTACAGGGTGGCCCAGAAGGCGAGTCGGTGGTCGGTGAAGAAGTTGGTCCGGGTGACTCCGCCCGGGTTCAGCGACTGCACTGTCAGGTCACCGGGCGTGGCCCGCGGCCAGTACTTCGCTCCCGGGATGTTCGGGTTCCCGGTCCTGGCGAAGGCGCTCCACCGGGCGATCACCTCGTCTGCGAGACGCTGCTGATCCGGGTTGAGCGGCTGGAACATGTTCAGGTCGAACAGGTAGGCCAGGTCGCTCATGTGATGCGAACCAACGGGCCAAGCCGGGCTCCGACAGCCCGGCGTACCAGGGGGCCTTGCCGGCGAACTCGAAGGAGTACGTCGGCATCCGCGCTGACAGCAGCAGGTTGGACTTGGCCGCGGGCCAGGACCACTGGGCGTCGGTGAGTACGGTCGAGAGCGCCAGTCCGGCCGGCTTGACGTCGGCATAGCGGGCGAGCACCCGGTCGGCGTCCTCCCCGAAGGTCTGGTTGATGGCGGCCTCGTACTCGTCGTCGGTGATCGGCACGCCCGTTGCCGCCTCCTGAGCCCCGTACTGGCCGTGCGCCTCGTCATGGTTGACGCCGTGCAGCACTGGCACCCGGTTGACCCGGCCGGCGAGCAACGCCTTCGCCGGATGGATCGGCAGCACCGGACCGCCTAGTACCGGCCCGAACTCGGTCGCAGCAGTCGCTGCGAGGAGGCGCTCCACCGACACGTTCCGAAGACAGGCGGCGGTCGTGCAACCCAGCGAAGCGGCCAGTTCGCGGCCGTACTGCTCAGCCGTCGCCCGCGGACGCGGCGCCGCATAGTTGGTCTGGGAGTACTCCTGTGAGCACGGGCCGCTTTGGATGATCGCGCGCTGGAACAGCCCGGCCGCGGTCGGCGAGGCGAGGTGGTCGCAGACGCTGTACGCCCCGGCCGATTCACCCATGATCGTGACGTTACGAGGGTCGCCGCCGAAGGCAGCCGCGTTCCGTTGGACCCAGCGCATCGCGGCTTGCTGGTCCTCGAGACCGAAGTTCCCTGATCCTCTGCCGAGCAGCGGACTCGCCAGGAAGCCGAAGGCGCCGAGCCGGTACTGCACCTCAACCACCACCACGTCGCCCTTGGCAGCGAACCGGTCTGGCGGGTACAGGCTCGTGGCGCCGTGCGCGAAGCTGCCGCCATGGATCCACACCACCACTGGACGGTTCTGCCCGGTCTGCTTCGGCGTGGTCACATCCAGCGTGAGGCAGTCCTCGCTCGCGCTGGCCACGCCGACCGGGGTGTTCCCCCTGCGCACAGCTGTCGCCGTACTGCGTGGCGTCGCGCACCCCGGCCCACGCGCTGGCCGGCTGCGGAGACCGCCATCGCCGGTCGCCGGCCGGAGGAGCGGCGTACGGGATGGCACGGAAGGTTCGCGTTTCCTCGCCGACAAGACCTCGTACCAGGCCCCGATCAGTCCGTACTACGTCGTCGGTGCCTGGTGTGGTCGCGGTGGCGGTGGAGGTGGTTGCGGTGGAGATGAGGGCGGTGGAGACGCCGACGGCGAGCAGCGTCGCGAGAGTCCTTGAGCGGAATGACATTTGGCAGCCTTCCAGGGGAGCGGTTGTGTCTCGATCCTGGAAGATCGGGCTTGGTCGGGCACGGGGGTGAGATCCCCTGTCGTGGTGGACCCAGCACCACTGAGTGCGAAGGCGGGCGGTCGCTTGCTACGACGACGGCGTACTAGCCGCGGAGGCGGCGGGTCAGGGCGTCGGCGGCTTGTCTGATGCGGCGGGCCAGGATGAAGCGTTCGGCGGGTGGGATCGCGTCCGTACGGAAGGTGACGCTGATCGCGGCGACGGGATGGCCGGCGTGATCCACGGCCGCGCTCGCGACCGACGTGAAGCCCGAGGTGACGTGGGAATCCTCCATCGCATACCCCTGGCGTCGCTCGTCCGCGAGTAGCCGGCGGAGTTGGCTGAGGGTCTGCGGCCCGCGGTCGGTGCGGCGTACGAAGCTCTCTGGTGACGGGAACAACGCGCGGACCTGCGCTGCGGGTAGTTCCGCGAGGAGAGCGCGCCCGGAGGCCGTCAGGGTTGCGGGCAGGCGGACGCCGACGTCCGTGACCAGGGTGACCGGTCTGGGGGGCTGTTCTTTCAGCAGGTAGACGAGTTCGCGGCCGTGCAGGACCCCGAGGTGTGCGGTCTGGCCGATCTCGGCGACCAGCTGGGCCAGCAGCGGCCGGGCCAGTCGCTCGAGCGGATCGTGTCTCAGATAGGCGGAGCCGATCTCGAACGCGGCGACGCCGAGGCCGTACCGCTTCTCCTCCGGCAGGTGCACCACGAAGCCCTCGCTGATCATTGCCTTCAGCAAGTGATAGGTCGAGGAGCGCGGCAGGCCCACCGCGGAGGCGATGCGCTCCATCGGTACCGGTCCGGGCTGGGTGGCCAGGAAGGTCAGGACCCGCAGAGTTCGGGTCGAGGCGGGAACGTTGCCGCTCACAACAGTGAGACTAGCGGCCCCGTCTCAGATTCCGGACGATTGACCGTCCCGGGCGCGGCTGCGCCGCCTCCAGCTCAGACAGACCGCGTTGCGGTCCAGGCGGAGGCCGCCTTCTGGTAGCCGAGCCAGCGGTTCACCGCGAGCATCGGCTGGTTGTCGGCGTCGTTCCCGGTGAAGGCGTCGGTGAACCCCGCGTCCCGGGCCCGGGACAGCGCGTGGGACTTCACCACCTTCGCCAGCCCTCGCCCGCGGTATGCCGGGATCGTGCCGGTCAGGTTGGACCAGATCACCTTGCGCTCGGGGTCCGCCGCGGTGGTCACGAAGGAGACGAGCTGATCCTGGTCCAGTAGGGCGATGCTCAGGTCCCGCCGCAGATCCGGGTGGTTCCAGTCGGACACGACCCATTCCTCGTACTCCGGTGCGTCCGACAGGCCACTGGGATCCCCAGCGACGACGGCGGCCGTGGCTGCCCAGACGGCGCGCGGATCCAGTTCTTCGAACGTGGTCAGGCGGAGGTCGTCCGGAACGGTCGCCGGTGCGGGGAGTTCCGCGAGGTCGGCGCGGGCGTGGCTCAACTCCCGCCCGATCGTGAACCCGCGGCGGGTAGCGAACTCCTTGGACTGCCCGCTCTCGTCGACCACGGTCAGGAGGCGAGCGGCACCGGCTGCCACGGCCCGGTCGACGATCGCCGTGGCCAGCGCGCTGCCGATACCCCGGCCCCGGTGTGCCGGCACCACGTGGACGCTGAGCCGCACCTGCGGCTCGTGCTCGTCCGCGGCCGGCAGATAGACGTTGCCATAGCCAACAACCGAGCCGTCCTCGACCGCCACGAGCACGACCCGGCTCGTCCTGGTTCGCAACTCGGCCTCGAGCCCCGCCGCCGTCTTCACCAGATGCGGCGACGCCACGGCCCAAACCCCCGCGATCCCCGCCACATCCCCAACCCCCGCCACCCGAACCTCAAACATCCCCCGACCCTAGGCGCCAAGCGGGTCGCCCACCACCGATAAAAACTGTCTCCTTTGCTCTTCGGTGGGGACCTCTAGGCGGAGTGTCTCGGGTTTGAGACGGGAAGTGGGGTGGGGTGGTAGTGGGGGTTGGTGGGGCGCGGTGCAATGGGCGGGTGGATACAGACGAGGTTGTGGTCGGCGTCGGGGCTCTGACGGCTGCTGAGGTCGTCGCGGTCGCCCGGTACGGCGCGCGGGTGCGGATCGACGAGCAGTCGCTCGAGGAGATCGCGAAGTCCCGGGCAGCGATCGAGGCGCTGGCGCACGCGGAGACGCCGCACTACGGCGTGTCGACCGGGTTCGGAGCCCTGGCGACGCGGCACATCGCACCCGAGCTGAGGGCGCAGTTGCAGCGGAGCCTGATCAGATCGCACGCGGCCGGCTCCGGCCCCGAGGTCGAGACCGAGGTGGTCAGGGCACTCGTCCTGCTCCGCCTGTCGACACTGGCAACCGGTCGGACCGGGGTGAAGGTCGACACCGCTCAGGCGTACGCCGGCCTGCTCAACGCGCGACTGACTCCGGTCGTGCACGAGTACGGCAGCCTCGGCTGCTCCGGCGACCTGGCTCCCTTGTCCCATGTCGCGCTCGCGGTGATGGGTGAAGGCAAGGTCCGCGACACCGACGGCAACCTCCGAGACGCCGGTGAAGCGCTCGAAGCCCACGGGTTGAAGCCGGTCGTGCTCGCCGAGAAGGAAGGCCTCGCGCTGATCAACGGCACCGACGGCATGCTCGGCATGCTGGTGCTCGCGCTGGCCGACCTGGATCGCCTGCTCAAGACCGCGGACATCGCCGCCGCCATGAGTGTGGAAGGGCAACTCGGCACGGACCGCGTGTTCGCCGAGGATCTCCAGGCGCTCCGCCCGCACCCGGGGCAGGGCTCAGCCGCCGCCAACCTGCGCGTAGTACTGGCTGACAGTGGGATTGTCGCGAGTCATCGTGGGCCGGACTGCAATCGGGTCCAGGATGCCTATTCGCTGAGGTGTTCGCCTCAGGTGCACGGGGCCGCTCGGGATACTTGCTCGCACGCGGCGACTGTCGCGGGACGTGAGTTGGCCGCCGCGATCGACAACCCGGTCGTCATGCCTGACGGACGCGTCGAGTCCAACGGCAACTTCCACGGCGCCCCCGTCGGCTATGTGCTGGACTTCCTCGCCATTGCCGTGGCGGATGTGGCCAGCATCAGCGAACGGCGTACGGACCGGTTCCTCGATGTCGCGCGCAACCACGGGCTGAACGCGTTCCTGGCTGACGATCCCGGAGTCGACAGCGGGCACATGATCGCGCAGTACACGCAGGCCGCGATCGTTTCCGAGTTGAAGCGACTCGCAGTACCGGCGAGTGTGGATTCCATCCCGAGCAGCGCGATGCAGGAGGATCACGTCTCGATGGGCTGGTCCGCGGCGCGCAAGCTGCGCAAGTCGATCGACGGCCTGCAACGGGTGCTGGCTGTGGAGATCCTCACTGCGGCGCGTGCGCTCGACATGCGTGCACCGCTTGAGCCTTCGCCCGCCACGGCCGCAGTACGGGCCAAGCTGCGTGAGCACGTCGAAGGGCCGGGGACCGATCGTCACCTGGCGCCCGAGATCGAACACTCCGTCCGGCTGGTTGCTGATGGCACCTACTTGTCCGCTGTCGAGGCCGTCACCGGCCCCCTCTCCTGAAAGGCTGGATCACACATGTCCGGACCCCGTCCCGTTCGCGCACCTCGCGGTACCACCCTCACCGCCCAGGGCTGGCCGCAGGAGGCCGCGCTGCGGATGCTGCAGAACAACCTCGACCCCGAGGTGGCCGAGCACCCTGACGAGCTGGTCGTGTACGGCGGCTCGGGCAAGGCGGCTCGCGACTGGAACTCGTTCGACGCGATGGTCAGAACCCTGACCACGTTGAAGAACGACGAGACCATGCTGGTGCAGTCGGGCAAGCCGGTCGGGGTGATGCAGACGCACGAGTGGGCGCCGCGGGTGCTGATCGCGAACTCGAACCTGGTCGGCGACTGGGCCACCTGGGAGGAGTTCCGCAAGCTCGAGGCGATGGGGCTGACGATGTACGGCCAGATGACGGCCGGCTCGTGGATCTACATCGGGACCCAGGGCATCCTGCAGGGGACGTACGAGACGTTCGCGGCGGTGGCGGCCAAGAAGTTCAACGGGACGCTCGCGGGCACGATCACCTTGACCGCCGGACTCGGCGGCATGGGTGGTGCGCAGCCGCTCGCGGTGACCATGAACGACGGTGTGGCGATCTGCATCGACGTCGACTCCAGCCGGATCGACCGGCGGATCGAGCACCGCTACCTCGACGTACGGGCGTCCTCGGTGGACGACGCGCTGCGGCTGGCTGAGGAGGCGAAGGCTGCTCGCAAGCCCTTGTCGATCGGTGTCCTGGGCAACGCTGCGCTGATCGTGCCGGACCTGCTGGAGCGGGGCGCGCCGATCGACATCGTGACCGACCAGACCTCGGCGCACGACCCGCTGATGTACCTGCCGGTGGGCGTGGACTTCGACGACTGGACCACCGCGCGGGAGAAGGATCCGGCCGGGTTCACCCTGCGCGCACAGGAGTCGATGGCGCGGCACGTGGAGGCGATGGTCGGGTTCCAGGATGCGGGTGCCGAGGTCTTCGACTACGGGAACTCCATTCGCGACGAGGCTCGCAAGGCGGGCTACAACCGCGCCTTCGACTTCCCGGGCTTCGTGCCGGCCTATATCCGGCCGTTGTTCTGTGAGGGCAAGGGGCCGTTCCGCTGGGCGGCGCTGTCGGGTGATCCCGCCGACATCGCCAAGACGGACCAGGCGATCCTCGAACTGTTCCCGGACAACGAACACCTCACCCGGTGGATCAAGATGGCCGGCGAGCGGGTCGCGTTCCAGGGGCTGCCGGCAAGGATCTGCTGGCTCGGCCAGGGCGAACGGGACAAGGCCGGGCTGCGGTTCAACGACATGGTGGCCTCCGGTGAGCTGGCGGCGCCGCTCGTGATCGGGCGGGACCACCTCGACACCGGCAGCGTCGCTTCGCCGTACCGGGAGACCGAAGCGATGCTGGACGGCTCGGACGCGATCGCGGACTGGCCGTTGCTGAACGCGATGGTGAACGTGGCCAGCGGTGCCTCCTGGGTGTCGATCCACCACGGCGGCGGCGTCGGGATGGGCCGGTCGATCCATGCCGGCCAGGTTTCCGTTGCCGATGGCACCGATCTGGCCCGGCAGAAGCTGGAACGCGTACTGACCAACGACCCGGCGATGGGCGTGATCCGGCACGTGGACGCCGGCTACGACACCGCCGCCGAGGTCGCGACCGAACAAGGAGTCAGGATCCCGATGCAGGAGAACTGACTCCGGAGTGCAACCAAGGCAATCCCTAGCGCTAAGGTGCACTTTCCCGCGGAGCGAGATTTGGCCTGATGACGTGGCACCGGGCCCTCGTTCCCCTAGGATCGTTCGGGCGATCTCCGACGAGCGCGAAGGGGCGCCATGATCGAGTTCGAAGACGTCACCAAGCGGTATCCGGACGGCACCGTCGCCGTCGACTCCCTGTCGCTACGGATCCCGAGCAACGAGATCACCGTGTTCGTCGGGCCCTCGGGCTGCGGCAAGACGACCTCGTTGCGGATGATCAACCGCACGATCGAGCGCACCGGTGGGCGCATCTCGATCGACGGCGAGGACATCAACGACAAGGATCCGGTGACACTGCGCCGCGGGATCGGGTACGTGATCCAGCACGCCGGGCTGTTCCCGCACAAGACGGTGGTGGACAACGTCGCCACCGTGCCGCGGCTGCTCGGCTGGGACAAGAAGCGGACCCGCGGGGTGGCGATGGAGCTGCTCGAGCGGGTCGGTCTTGATCTCAAGCTGGCCGAGCGGTACCCGGCCCAGCTATCTGGTGGCCAACAGCAACGAGTCGGCGTGGCCCGTGCACTGGCAGCGGATCCCCTGATCATGTTGATGGACGAGCCCTTCAGCGCGGTCGACCCGATCGTCCGGCACCAACTGCAGGAGGAGTTGCTCCGGCTGCAGCGCGACATCGGCAAGACCATCGTGTTCGTCACGCACGACATCGACGAGGCGATCAAGCTCGGCGACAACGTTGCCGTACTGCGGGTCGGCGGCAAGCTGGCCCAGTTCGCACCGCCGGCCGAGCTGCTCGCGGATCCGGCCGACGAGTTCGTCGAGAGCTTCATCGGCCAGGACCGCGGGTACCGCGCGCTCACCTTCATCAAGGCGGACGATCTGCCGCTCGCGCCGGTGCCGCCGGAACTCTCGCTGGCCGACGACGGTCAGCCGGTCGGGTGGAAGAACGGTAGCGGCATCGATGCTCTGGGTGCTGTCTTCCAGCGTGGCGACTCCCTGCGCGCGGCGATGGACGCAGTACTGACGTCTCCGACCGGGCAGGGTGTCTGCGTCGACGAGGCGGGCAAGGCGATCGGCGTGATCGACTACACCGCGCTGGCTGGGGTGCTGAGGCCGTGACCTGGGTCGGTGACAACAGCGCGATGATCTGGGACCAGTTGCGCGAGCACCTCTACCTGGCGCTCGTGCCGATGGTGCTGGGCCTGCTGATCTCGATCCCGCTCGGCTACGTGGCGACGCGGTACAGCTGGTTGGCCAACCCGCTGGTCGCGCTCGGCGGGGTGCTCTACTCGCTGCCCTCGATCGCGCTGTTCATCGTGCTGCCGGCGATCATCGGCACCCAGGTGCTGTCGTCCGCGAACATCATCATCGCGCTGACCATCTACGCGGTGTCCCTGCTGATCCGCAATGTGATCGACGGACTTCGCTCCGTGCCCGAGGACGTGCTGCAGGCCGCAGTGTCGGTGGGCTATGGAACCCTGCGGAGGGTGGTGACCATCGATCTTCCCATCGCCGTCCCGGTGATCTTCGCCGGGCTGCGGGTGGTCACGGTCGCGAACATCTCGATGGTGAGCGTCGGCGCGATCATCGGCATCGGCGGGCTCGGCGAGCTGTTCACGCTCGGCTTCCAGCAGGACTTCCTCACCCCGATCGTGGTTGGTGTGGTGCTCTCCCTGGCCCTGGCGCTGCTCGCCGACGTGTTGCTCGTCGGCCTGCAGCGGCTGCTCACCCCGTGGGCCCGGGTCAACTCACCGGTGAAGGCGGCCTGACATGCTGCAGGGATTTCTCGACTTCATCAGTGACTCGGCGAACTGGTCCGGTGCCGAGGGCATCGGCAACCGGATCCTGCAGCACCTGGCCTATACGTTCCTGTCGCTCGGCATCGCGACCGTGATCGCGTTGCCGGTCGGCCTGCTGATCGGTCACACCCGGCGCGGGGCGTTCCTGGCGATCAACACCGCCAACGCCGCGCGCGCTCTGCCGACGCTGGGCCTGCTCACGCTGATCGTGTTGCTGATCGGCATCGGGCGGCTGCCGGTGATCATCGCCCTGGTGGTGCTGGGCATCCCACCGATCCTGGCCTCGACGTACGCCGGGGTGTCGGGAGTGGACCGGCCCACCATCGACGCGGCCCGGGGGATGGGCATGACCGGCCGGGAGATCCTCACCAAGGTGGAGATCCCGATCGCGCTGCCCCTGATCATCTCGGGTCTCCGCAGCGCCACCTTGCAAATCGTCTCCACTGCGACCGTCGCCGCGTACGTCGCGCTCGGCGGGCTCGGGCGGTACGTGATCGACGGACTGAGTCTGCGGGACTTCCCGCAGATGCTGACCGGCGCCGTGCTCGTCGCAGTACTGGCGATCCTGCTCGATCTCGCCTTCGCCGGGATCGGGCGCTATGCCGTGTCGGCCGGTCTGACCGGGCGGCTGCGGCGCGGTACCGACACCAAGACCACCACTGCCCCGGCAACGGCCGAGGCGTCGCTTTAACGGACTCCTGGAGGATCCCGTGTTCAGAAGAACCTTCATCCGCAGCGCCATCGCCGCGACGGCGGTCCTCGCCCTCGCGGCCTGCGGGGACGGGGGCGATCCACTGGCCGGCGACAACGACGCCGGCGGCTCGGCCCCTGACAAGGTCGACTCGCTGACGGTCGGCTCGGCCAACTTCGCCGAGAGTCAGTTGCTCGCCGAGATCTACGCCCAGGCGCTGGAGGCCAAGGGCATCAAGGTGAACCGCAAGCTCAACATCGGCGCCCGCGAGCTCTACATGGCCGCGATCCAGGACAAGTCGGTCGACCTGCTGCCGGAGTACACCGGGGCCACCCTGGTCTACTTCAAGAAGGACGCGACCGAGAACGAGGCCGAGGCCGTCTACAAGGCGATCCCAGGGGTGCTGCCGGCCGGCCTCGAGGTGCTGGACAAGTCGGCGGCGGCCGACGAGGACGCGATCGTGGTGACGCAGGAGACCGCGACGAAGTACTCGCTGAAGTCGATCGGCGACCTGAAGGCGGTCGGCAACGAACTGGTCGCGGGCGGCGGGCCCGAGTTCAAGACCCGGACCGCCGGTCTGGCCGGGATGAAGGACAAGTACGGCGTCGAGTTCAAGGAGTTCAAGACGCTGGACGCCGGTGGTCCGCTGAGCCTGAAGGCGCTGAAGGACAACACCATCCAGGTGACCCAGTTCTTCACCACCCAGTCGGCGATCAAGGACAACAACCTGGTCGTCCTGGAGGACCCCGAGCACATCCACCTGCCGAACAACATCGTTCCGCTGATCAGGACCGACCACAAGAGCCCTGAGGTGGCGAGCACGCTGAACGCGGTGCAGGCCAAGCTGACCACCGATGGGCTGACCGACCTGGTCAAGCGGATCGAGGTCGGCAAGGAGAGTGCGGACGCGGTCGCCAAGGACTGGCTGTCGAAGACCCCACTGTCCTGATCTTGACCGAGTCCTTCGAACAGATGTGGGCGGCGCTGGCCGCCGTCGGCAAGGACCCCTCGACCGGGGGATACCGCCGCGGCGGCTGGACGCCGACCGAGCGGGAGGCCACGCACTGGTTCACCGACCAGTGCACCTCCCGCGGCCTAACCCTGGAATCCGACGGCCTAGGCAACCTGGTCGCCTGGTGGAACCCGATCACCGGATCGCCCGCGCTGGATCGCGCTGGATCGGCTGGCAGGGTTCCCTCTGTACCGGGGGTGGTGACGGGGAGCCACCTGGACTCGGTGATTGACGGGGGCGCTTTCGACGGGCCGCTGGGCGTGGTGTCGGCGTTGGCTGCTGTTGATCGGTTGCGGGCTGAGGGGTTCTCGCCTTCGGTGCCGATCGGGGTTGGCGCGTTTGTCGAGGAGGAAGGCTCGCGGTTCGGGATGCCTTGTCTTGGATCGCGCGTTGCCGCGGGTGTGTTGTCTGCCGACAAGGCTTTGGCTTTGCAGGACAGGGCCGGCGTGACGCTGGCCGAGGCGCTTGAGGTTGCCGGTGCAGACCCGGCTGGTGTGGGCCCGTCGCCGTTGCTCGACCGGATGGGCGCATTCGTGGAGCTCCATGTCGAGCAGGGACGGGCGTTGACCTCACCTGTCGGCGTGGCCTCTTCGATCTGGCCGCACGGGCGGTTCCGTTTCACCTTCCGCGGTGAGGCGAACCACGCCGGCACGACGTTGATGGAAGACCGGCACGACCCGATGCTGACGTATGCGATGACTGCCCTCGCGGCGAAC
>NZ_DASRXP010000168.1:0-4438 GCF_035687465.1 Kribbella sp. | reverse complement strand
CAACACGAATCCGTAGCCAGTGAACTTCGCCGATTCGAGCTCCGGATCGGTTCCGGTGTTGTCATGCCACTGGCCCGACTGCAGATGACCCCACGTGTCATAGCTGCGTTCCGCGCGTGGCCCCCGGTCCTGGGTACTGGCCGGCGCCACCCACAACAGGTACTCGGACAGGAGCGGATCGAAGTGTGCCAACTCCTGCCCCAGAACGCGTAGCGCCCGGGGCGCCGGGCGGCCGGTCGCGTGCGCCCCCTGCGGTGGCAGCGTCCGTCGGCCGCCCCACGCCTCCAGGGGCGCGGAGAAGGTGTTGAGTAACCAGTACCCCAGGGCAGAGGTCTCCGGCCTGGCCAGCCGGTTGTGTCCGTCGAAGTGTCGGCGTAGCAGGTGGCTGAAGAGCACCATCAGCTCGACCGGGCCCCAGACGTAGCAGCCGAGGTTCTCCGTCCACCGGCCGCCCTGCGCCTGCCAGGCCGGCACGTCTGGGCGGGTGTGGTATTTCAGATTCAGGGCGATGCCCCGCTCGAAATGATCTGCCATCAGGCGTGCGTCTGGGTGGTGCGGAAACAGGAACGGCAGCGTCCCCGCGACGGCGAGTATCTCGGTGAGGAAGTTCGGGTGCCCGGCCAGCAGTCGACGGACCGGCATCAGCGTCTCGTCGTGGAACACATAGGCCAGGAATTGGTACGCCGCCCCGAGATCCCGCCTCGTCCCGTCGGACAGGTCGCCCGCGGTTTCGTCGAAGAGTGGGACCAGCAGGTGGAAGACATCCCGGCAACTCACCGGACCCGGCCCGTGGTTGGACCGCGGCGCGCCGTCCGGGATCAGGTTGAGGCTGGGCGTCTCAGCTGCGATCAGCCTCTCCAGGAAGGCTGGCCGGTCGGCCGGCGCGTCACTGAATTCATGGTGATGAGGGTCGAAGAAGCGCGGATAAGTTCCGGACGGCTCGACGTGGTCCAGCGTCCAGTCCTTGACCTTGTCCAGTGGCAACCACCCATGCCATCGATGCAGCGTGTCGATATAGGTCAGGGGCGTGCCGGTCCGCTCAACGATCTCGACGTCGCGGCTGTGCGGGAAGGTGGCGACGGCGGTCCGCCGACTACCGGCGACGAGTGGAAAACGCCACCGCAGCACCCCACGGTCGAAGAAGAACCGCGCCGCGAGGGTGTCCGAGGAGCCCCACAGCGCATACTCACCGTCGTCCCACCGCTCGTGATCGGCGACGAAGACCCCGAGCGAGACGTCGTCGGACTCGTTCCAGAACGCGACCGCCGGCACCCGCCACCAAGTGAGCCAGCTGTGGTACGGCACCAACTCCATCGGCAGCGCTCCGGCCGGCCCCAGGCCACGGTCGACGGCCTCCCACGCGAAGTCGCGGTAGCCGCCGCCGTGGCCGTCGATCGGGCCGTCGGGTCGGTTCGCGCAGTACCGGTGGGTCCACTCGGTCTGATCCCAGTCGAAGACCAGCGCGGCGTCATCACCGCGCTCGAAGCCCTCGATGCGTTCGTCAAGTTCGACGAACTCCATCCCTGCTGTCAATCGTACTGAGAGGTGGTAGCGGCGACCGCCGGCAAAGCGATACGTCAGCGCGTACTCGACGAATACCGGCCCCGAGTGGACCAGTCGCGCCTCCAGACCGCGCGCCGCCAACGTCAGTCGGGCCGAGCCGAGCCACCGGGTGGCACTACCCAACCGCAGCACCACCTCAGGTGACCCGCTGGTCGGCACCTCAACCCGGAGCAACCCGTTGTCCAGGATCGTCACATCGCCTACCCGCTCCGACTGCACACCTGGCGGCGACAGCGGAGTCGGCTGACCCGCGCTGATCCGGAACCTGCGCTCCTGTCCGGCTGGCAGGTCCGCGAGCAGGTGGACCTTCGCCAAGACCGATCCGGCACCCGCGTCTCTGACGTCGCTGAGCTGCACCGATACGGCCCGGCCATCCTCGGCCGATGCGCTCAGCCCGGCCTCGAGATCCCACCCCGGTCCGAACTCCACCGGTGCCCGGACCGCTGAGGTCGGCCAGTCAAACCCGGGTCGGCGCAGCTCATCGGCGAGGACGATCAGGATGCCGTCCGCCGCCTCGGACACGCGTAGGCTCACGGATTTTTGGCTGTCTTGGCTGTTTTGGCTGTCTTGGCTGTCTTGGCCGTCTTGGCTGCCTTGGCCGTCTTGGCCGTCTTGGCCGTCTTGGCCGTCTTGGCCGCCGCGCGCCGCGGCGAGCGGGGGGCCGCCGCCACAGGCCGCAGGTGCTGGTCCAGCCATTCGAGCATGGCATCCACCTGCCGGGCATCGAAGGTGTGCGCGACGTCCTCCAGATAGAGGTACTTGAGATTGTCCGCGGCCCCGGCACGTTTGTAGGCCCGCGCGATGCCATCGTGGAACGTCTGGATGTGACTCGCCGGCGCGGTTGTGTCCTGGCCTCCGCCGATGAGAAGCAGCGGGCGCGGCGCCACCAGGTTGCCCATCCGGGGACTCGGACCGCCGGCGATGGCCCGGGCGGATGTCCCCAGGTCGGCGAACTGGTCCAGGTCGGCCAAATCACAGATGGGCATCACGGCGACTGCGCAGCCGATCCGGGAGTCGGCGGCGAGCTTCAGCAGCGCCTGCATGCCGCCGCCAGACTGGCCGGCGACCGCGATCTGCGCGGGCGAAGAGACCACCCCGAGCGTTAGGGCGGCGTCGATGAGATCGGGCGTCTCGCCGCTGATCTCTTCGAGATAGTCCGGGCCCTGGCCCTGAAGTCCGGCCCGGAACAGTTGGGAGGTGTCCTCCCACACGCGTTTGCGCTCGCCGTGTCCAGGGGCGTCAGGCAGCAGCACGTCGTGGCCGGCGTTGAGCAATGCGGCGACCATGTGCGGGCTCACGTAATCCGCCGGAGTTCGCGGCGGCGCCAACTCCTCCTTCCGCGCGCCGACCCCGGCGTAGAAGATGACCAGAGATCGCTTCTTGCGGGGCTCGGGCTGGCTGAGCAGGATCGCGGGCGTCGGCGCTCCGGTGGTCGCCAGCAGCACCTCCCGGCTGTGCGGCCAGGCCCGCCAGGGCGAGGCTGGTCCCGGCGGCCCGACGTAGCCGGACAGGTCGCGTACCAGTCCAGCGAAGATCTCCGCCAGCAACGGCCCGGTCAACTCCACCCCGGCCGTGTCCGGCAGCGGAATGAACATGTCGGCCAGCTTGAGCAGCCGGTTCGCCGAGCGATCGGCCACGTAGACGATGCGCGCCCGCGCCGCCCGGGCGGCCTCGATCGGGGCCAGCCAGACGTCTTCATCACCGGTCGCGTTGAGCAGGATGACGACTGTGCCCATGGGGAGCGTCGCGGCACGTTCGGCGCAATGCGCCGGCGCGACCGTGGCACTCGCGGCGAGGTCGAGACCGGCCAGCCTGGTGGCCAGCAGATCGGCCGCCGCGCCTAGCACCGGTGAGGCCCAGATCTCGACCCGCGAGGCGGCCCGGACCGCGGCGGCCGCCTCGGATGCCGTGGCGTCGCTTCGCAGCGTGCCGGCCAGTACGGCGAACCCGTCGGTCGGCGCCGCACCGGGAGTGGTTCCGTCCGCGGCGAAGTCCGCGGCCACCCCCAACCGGAGTGCGACATAGCTGGAGAAGCCGACGCTGCGCGAGAAACGGGACACTGTGGGTTGAGCTACCCCGCACAACTCCGCGAACTCTCCGATGGCCAGCGCGATCGCCTGGGCCGGATCGCTCAGTACGCGCTCGGCGACACGACGTTCGGATGGGGACAGTGAGTCGAGGGAGGCTCGGATCCGATCCAGAGCTGCCGCGCGGGTGCCTCGGCTGGGAACTTTTTCAAGCAGCATGGGCGTAGCATATCGCAGCCAACCTGGTCGTATCTACCATTCGAAGCTGTGTCTGCGGATCGTCAACCCGCTCTGTCCGGTGTCTAGACACCCCCAAAAGGAGCTGATATACAGATTGCTCGTATCCCACATTCACACTTCGGCGCCCACCGAATCAACCGAGAGGCGACGCAGATCATGATCCAGAGCACGACCATGCGGACCCGTGAGCCGGGCGCTGGAATTCGGCGTCGGCTGCCACGCCATCGCGTGAACTCGGTTGTGACGCAGGCATCCGCTCGACCCGGGCTCCGGTTACCAGCCACGACCGCAGGTGAGGCTCCATGCTGAGCACACCAGCGTTGACGATCACGGCGCCACCCGAGCCCAGGTCCGCCAAGAAGAAGGGCTTGCGAGCTCTCGGCCGGTCGTACTGGCGGCATCGCTACTTCATCTTGATGTTCCTGCCTGGGTTCGCGCTCTTCGCGCTGTTCACGTACGGCCCGTTGTACGGAATCCTGATCGCTTTCAAGGACTACAGCGTGACCGAGGGGATCACCGGATCGGCGTGGGTGGGTCTCAAGAACTTCAACGACCTGTTCTTCGCCGGACCGGACTTCCTGCACGCCTTGCGCAACACCGTCGTCTTC
>NZ_DASRXP010000167.1:0-45665 GCF_035687465.1 Kribbella sp. | reverse complement strand
CCCAGGGCAACAAGCTGAGGCTGTTCGACCTCTTCCGCGGACCACATGAGACCCTGCTGCGACTCGCCCCGAGCACCCTGGCGAATCACCCGTGCGCCGTTGACGTAGTACGGGCGGATCCCACAGGTGACACGTACGCATCCCCGGAGGCGTTCGAGTTCTACCACGCGACGAACGGGGACGAGATCCTCATCCGGACGGACGGCTATCTGACTAACCAGTGTGGGCGATCTGGTCCTGGATGCGGAACTCGAGGCCGTCCGCCGCGGCCAGGTAGACGTCTTGGTTCACCAGGTTGCCGTCCAGCCGGAGGAGGCCGCGCGGACTGTCGTAGAAGTGGCCCGTCGGCATCGACGTGATCGCGGAGATGTCGACGGAGCCACTCAGCTGTCCCAGCCGGGCGAGGAAATGGATCGCCTCGTAGCAGGACTCCCCCACGGCGTTGAGCGCAGGCGCCCAGACGCCGAAGCGGCCGTAGTACGCGAGGGCGAACTCACCACTCTCGGCCGTCGCCAGGCCGTCGAAGTACGCCGCTGCCGCGTAGATGCCGTCGTTCGAACCCGCACCGGCGGCCAGCAACGTGTTCTCCTCGATGGCCGGGCTCAGCCGGAGCAGCTTCTCGCTCAACCCCGCGCGGGCGAACTGCCGGTTGAAATGCACGGCATCCTGGCCCATCAACAACATGATCACGCCGTCGACCCCGCTGCGGGCGATCGAGGTGAGCACGCCGCGGAAGTTCGACGTACCGAGCGGAACGTAGTCGGCGCGGACGATCTCGGAGCCGGATCCCAGCAGCGCCTCGGTCGCGACCGACCCGGTGACGCGCGGATAGACGTAGTCGTTGCCGACCACGGCCCAGCGCCGTACGCCGTGCTGTTCCCGAAGCCAATGTGTTGCCGGGAGCAACTGGTTCACCGGGCGCTCGCCGAGCATGAAGACGCCCGGAGTGTCATCGCTTCCCTCGTGCATCGCGGCGAAGGCGTAGACCACCCGGCCACCGATCCGCCGAGTCAGGGCGACCCGGACCGCGGAGATGTGCCAGCCGGCGACCGCGTCCACGCGACCGCTGTCGACCAGTCGCCCGACCTCCTCCGCGACCACCTCCGGCGACCGGCCGGCATCCACTTGGACGAGCTCGACCTGGCGGCCCGCGATCCCGTTGCGCGCATTGAGTTGCTCGACCGCGAGCTGCCCGCAGGCCAGGCAGGAGGGGCCGTAGATCCCGGTCGGCCCTTGCAGGGGCACGACGAAGGCGATCGACACCACCTCGGAACGCTGCACGAGGACCAGTGTCAACCAACAGGCAGCGATTCTTCGAGCGCTGGGCTATATTCGCCGCAAGCTGAGACGACGTGAGCTAACGGGAGGGACGATGACGGCCAGCCTGCTCCTGCTGCTCAAGCAAGCCGAGTACGAGATCGAGCGGCAACTGCTCCCGCTGCTGACCGAGTTCGACCTGACCGTTGAGCAGTGGCGGGTGATGTCCGCGCTGCTGGATGAGCCCGGGCAGCCGATGTCCACGTTGGCCGGCACCGCAGTACTGCCGGCCGCGAGTCTGACCAGGCACGTCGACAAACTGGTCGAGCGCGGTCTGGTGATCCGCCGGATCCACGCCACCGACAAGCGCCGGATCGTCACCGCCCTCTCCCCCGTCGGTACCACCGTGGCCGACCGGGTACGCACCGAAGAGCGCCGGATCGAAGCCGGAATCGACTTGCCGCAGTTACTTCCATCTGGAAATACACGAACGTAGCGGTTGCGCAACACGCAGGAAACACGCGGTTCCTAGGTTCCTTCCAATCGGGTGCATCGTCGCTGGTGCGCCATTCCGCCTGAAGGTGCCGCAGGAGTTCGCGATGACAGTTGAGCCCTCGATCGATTCCCGTACCGCACAACCGCCAGCACCCGCCACCGAACCCACTGCCGCGACGCGCGAGACGCTCGAGGACTACACGCTGCGCTTCGCGCCCCGCAGCTACCGGCGGTGGTCCACCGGCGTGGTCGGGGTCTCCGCCCTCGGCGGCATCGCGTACCTGGCCGACTTCGCCATCGGCGCGAACATCGGCATCTCCTACGGCACCACGAACGCGCTCTGGGGCATCGGGATCTTCGCCGTTGTGATCTTCGCGACCGGGCTGCCGCTCGCGTACTACGCCGCGCGGTACAACATCGACCTCGACCTGATCACCCGCGGCAGCGGCTTCGGGTACTACGGGTCGGTGGTGACGAACGTGATCTTCGCGTCGTTCACGTTCATCTTCTTCGCCCTGGAAGGCTCCATCATGGCCCAGGGACTCGAACTGGGGCTCAACATTCCCCTCTGGCTCGGGTACGCCGTGTCCACGCTGGTGATCTTCCCGCTGGTGATCTACGGGATGAAGGTGCTGTCCACACTGCAGGTCTGGACGACGCCGCTGTGGCTGATCCTGATGGTGTTGCCGTTCGTCTATCTGGTCGTCTCGCACCCCGAGTCGGTGTCGTCGTTCTTCGACTATCAGGGCGAGAACGGTATGGGTGGGACCGATGTCGGCTCGATGCTGCTGGCGGCTGGGGTCTGTCTGTCGCTGATCGCGCAGATCGCCGAACAGATCGACTACCTGCGGTTCATGCCGCCGAAGACACCGGAGAACTCACGGCGCTGGTGGACGTCGGTGCTGCTGGCCGGACCGGGCTGGGTGATCTTCGGCGCGCTCAAGCAGGCGATCGGGCTGTTCCTCGCCGTGTACATCATCGCGAACGTGGCCGACGGCGCGACCGTCGCGAACGAGCCGGTGCACCAGTTCCTGGAGATCTACCGCGGCTTCCTCCCCGGCTGGCTCGCGATGGCACTGGCGGTCATACTCGTGGTGATCAGCCAGATCAAGATCAATGTCACCAACGCGTACTCCGGGTCGCTGGCGTGGACGAACTCCTACACCCGGCTGACCAGGCACTACCCCGGCCGGCTGGTGTTCCTCGGCTTCAACCTGGTGATCGCGCTGGTGCTGATGGAGGCGAACATGTTCGACTTCCTCAACACGATCCTCGGGTTCTACGCGAACTGCGGGATGGCGTGGATCGTGGTCGTTGCCTCCGACATCGTCTTCAACAAGTACCTGCTGAAGCTGTCGCCGCTGCAGCCCGAGTTCCGGCGGGGCATGCTGTACCCGATCAACCCGGTCGGGTTCGTCTCGATGGCCGTCGCTGCCGGGGTTTCGATCCTGGTCTTCTTCGGCGGCCTGGGCGACACCATCAAGCCGTACTCGCCGCTGGTGGCGATCGGGCTGGCGCTGGTGCTGCCGCCGGTCCTGGCGATCGCGACGAAGGGCAAGTACTACCTTCGGCGTACCGATGACGGGATCGACCTGCCGATGTACGACGAGCACGGGAACCCGTCGGGCGCAGTACTGACTTGTCATGTTTGTCATCACGAGTACGAAAGGCCCGACATGGCTGCGTGTGAAACCCACGACGCGTATGTGTGCTCGCTCTGCCTGAGCACCGACAAGGTTGCTGATCACGTGTTGCCGGCGCAGGTATGAACTTCAGTCCCGCCGACGTCGAGAAGCTGCTGCTCTCCGTGGCCGGCATGGTCGCCCGCGACCGGCTGGCGCGCGGCGTACGGCTGAACCATCCCGAGGCGGTCGCCCTGCTCAGTACCTGGGTGATCGAGCGGGCTCGTGAGGGTGCACTCGTCTCTGACCTGATGGAAGCGGGACGCACGGTCCTGAGCCGCGCCGACGTGATGGAAGGCGTGGCGGAACTCCTGGCCGACGTCCAGGTCGAAGCAACCTTCCCCGACGGCCGAAAACTCGTCACTATCCACAACCCCATCATTTGAGCAGGAGAACCATGACGAGCGCCGATAGACTTAGCAAGGAAGGACAGGGGGCGGGGAACAGCAGACCCGGGGCGGTGCGGGTGGCGCCTGGGTCGATCGTGCTCAACGGGGATCGGGCGGACGACGAGCGGCTGACGCTGGTGATCGTCAATACCGGTGATCGGCCGGTGCAGATCGGGTCGCATCTGCATTTGCCTGATGCGAATGCGGCGCTTGAGTTCGATCGTGCGGCGGCGGCTGGATTCCGGCTCGATATCCCGGCTGGTACTTCGCAACGCTTCGAGCCTGGGGCATCCCGTGAGGTTGCGGCCGTCGCGCTTCGAGGGCGACGACGGGTGCCGGGGTTGCAGATCAAAGTGGATGGGGGTGATCTGCGTGGTTGAGATTTCGCGGGCTGCCTACGCGGCGTTGTATGGGGCGACGGTCGGGGATCAGGTGCGGTTGGCTGATACCGACTTGTGGGTTGAGGTTGAGGAGGACTTCACCGTCGGGGGTGAGGAGGTGGTGTTCGGCGGGGGCAAGTCGATCCGGGAGTCGATGGGGCAGGGGACGACGACCCGGGCCGAGGGGGCGCCCGACACCGTGATCACGAATGTGCTCGTGCTCGACTGGTGGGGCATCGTGCGGGCCGATGTCGGGATCCGGGACGGCAGGATCGTTGCCCTCGGCAAGGCCGGGAATCCCGATATCGCGGACGGAGTGCACCCGGAGCTGCGGATCGGGCCGTCGACCGACATCATCGCCGGCGAGGGACGCATCCTGACCGCGGGCGCGATCGACTCTCACGTGCACCTGCTCTCGCCGTCCCAGCTGCACGAAGCAGTAGCGACCGGGACCACCACGATCGTCGGCGGCGGTACCGGACCGAGCGAAGGGTCCAAGGCCACGACCGTGACGCCCGGAGCCTGGCACCTCCAGCAGATGCATCGGAGTCTCGACAGGTTCCCGCTCAACGTGCTGCTGCTCGGCAAGGGCAACACGGTCAGCGCCGAGGGTCTCGCCGAGCAGGCGCTCGCGGGTGCGGCCGGCTTCAAGGTCCACGAGGACTGGGGTTCAACCCCGGCTGCGATCGACGCCGCACTCAAGGCTGCTGACGACTGGGGTCTCCAGGTCGCCCTGCACGCGGACAGCCTGAACGAGGCCGGCTTCGTCGAATCGACGCTCGACGCGATCGCGGGCCGGTCGATCCACGCCTTCCACGTCGAGGGTGCCGGAGGCGGGCATGCACCGGACATCCTCTCGATCGCGGCCCATCCGCACGTCATCCCCGGCTCGACCAACCCGACCCTGCCGCACACGGTGAACACGGTCGCCGAGCATCTCGACATGCTGATGGTCTGCCATCACCTGAGCCCGGACGTTCCCGAGGATCTAGCGTTCGCCGAGTCCCGGATCCGCGCCACCACGATCGCCGCCGAGGACATCCTGCACGACCTGGGTGCGTTGTCGATCACCTCGTCCGACGCGCAGGCGATGGGCAGGATCGGTGAGGTGATCACCCGGACCTGGCAGGTCGCGCATGTGATGAAGGCACGCTTCGGCTCACTCGGAGCCAGTTTGCCGGCGGACAACGAACGCGTCCGGCGGTACGTCGCGAAGTACACGATCAACCCGGCTGTTGCGCACGGCATCGATCACCTGGTGGGTTCGGTGGAGGCGGGGAAGCTGGCCGATCTGGTGCTGTGGGATCCGGCGTACTTCGGCGTCCGGCCGCTGCTGGTGATCAAGGGCGGCACGATCGCGTGGGCCGCGCTGGGTGATCCGAACGCGTCGATCCCCACTCCGCAGCCGGTGTTGATGCGGCCGGCGTTCGGTGATGCGATCGGGGCCGATCTCTCGGTCTCGTTCGTCTCCCCTGCCGCGCTCGAGGACGGACTGGCCGATCGGTTGGGGTTGCGGCGTCAGCTGGAGGGGGTGCGGCCGACGCGCGAGGTGGGGAAGGCGCAGATGAAGAACAACGACGCGCTGCCGAGCATCGAGATCGATCCGGAGACGTTCGCGATCACGGTCGACGGGGAACTGGTCGAGCCCGCACCCGCCAGCAAACTCCCACTGGCCCAGCTTTACGCGATGTTCTGATGGGGTCGCCTGAGCTGGTCGCGCTGATGCTGGCCGACGCCCGCCTGCCCACCGGCGGTCACACCCAGTCGGCTGGCCTGGAGCCGGCAGTCCGGGCCGGATTAGGTGCCGACGGCAACCGCTTGCCGGATGTCGAGACCTACGCCCGCGACCGCCTGCGCACAGTCGCGCGGGTGGAAGCTGCCGTCGCCGTCGTCGCCCGCCACCTCGCTCTGACGGCCCCCGACCTCGCGACGCCTGGGACACCGGAGGTCGATGGGCTGGTCGCAGAGGACAAAAGGGGGCGAATGAACGGGAGTTGGGAAGGCGGCGGTGTGATGCGGGCTGAGGCTGCGTGGGCGGCGCGGACGCCTAGCCAGGCGCTTCGGGCGGCGTCGCGGCGGCAGGGACGTGCGTATCTGAGGCTTGCTGCCAGGGTTTGGCCTGCTGTGCTTGACCACCTACCGGCCGACCGCGAGATTGCCCGGCCGGTTGTTGTTGGGGTCGTCGGTGCGGTGACCGGGTTGTCGGCTGTGCAGACTGCTCGTTTGATCGGTTACGACGATGCCCAGGCTGTGGTCGCGGCTTCGCTCAAGCTTCTGCCGGTCGATCCTGCCGACGCCGCCTGTTGGCTGGCCGCGTTGCACCCCGACATCGAGGAACTCGCCGCCTCCGTCGCTGGACTGACCAGCCCGGCCGACATCCCGGCGTACGGCGCTCCGCTTGTGGACGTCTTCGCCCAGGCGCACGCTATCGAGAGAATGAGGTTGTTCCATGCCTGAGACCACCCGCTCGTTCCGCCTCGGAGTCGCCGGTCCGGTCGGCACCGGCAAGAGTTCGTTGATCGCGATGGTCTGTCGCGAACTCGCCGACGAACTCGAGCTCGGCGTGATCACCAACGACATCTACACCGACGAGGACGCCCGGTTGCTGCGATCCGCCGGAGTACTCGACCCCGAACGGATCCGGGCGGTCGAGACCGGGGCCTGCCCGCACACGGCGATCCGGGACGACGTGACGCCGAACCTGATCGCGGTCGAGGACCTGGAGAAGGACTTCGCGCCGCTGGATGTCGTACTGGTCGAGTCAGGCGGGGACAACCTCACCGCGACCTTCTCCCCCGCGCTGGTCGACGCACAGATCTTCGTACTCGACGTCGCCGGAGGCGGTGATGTCGCGCGCAAGGGTGGTCCCGGGATCGCCCGGGCCGATCTGTTGGTGGTGAACAAGACCGACCTCGCGCAGTACGTCGGGGTCGACGTCGAGCAGATGGTCAGCGATGCGGAGGCGGCTCGGGGAGGCAAGCCTGTACTGGCGTTGTCGCGCACCGATCCTGCGTCGGTCGCTCAACTGAAGAAGTGGGTGCTGGAGATGACGGCTGTGGTTCGCAGCGGTCTGCACACGCCGGTGGATCCCGGGCCGATGGCGCCGCACTCGCATGTCGGCGACGACGGCGTGCTGATCACGCACACCCACGCTCACACACATTAGGCACTGGGCATGTTGACCCGCATCGAGGTGGTCGCCGATCCCGTCCGGGACCGATGTCTCCTCACCACCGGTGATCTGTCACCCAGACGGCTGCCTGCGCCGGCGGGCGTCGTACGGATCGCGCTGGTGGCAGCGGGTGCGCTGCTGCTGGCCGGCGACCACGTGCGAATCGAGGTCGTGGTTCGTGGCGAGGTCCGGCTCGAGATCGTCGAGACGGCCGGAACCGTCGCCTACGCGATGCGCGGCGGATCAGCCCGCTGGGACGTCGCCGTCGAACTGACCGACGGAGCCGCCCTGACCTGGCACGGCGAGCCCTTCATCGTCGCCGGGGGCGCCGATGTCGTCCGGACCCTGTCGATCTCGATGGAAGCGAACTGCACGGCCGCACTCCGCGAGTCGCTGGTTCTCGGCCGTCACGGCGAGGAAGGCGGCATCCTGCAGACAACCTCCAAGGTGTTCTCCGCGGAGCCGGCCGACGGCCGGGCGCTTCTGCTTGCGGAGGAGCTGGATCTGTCTCCTGGCAGCCGTCGCGGTTGGGCTGTTCTTGGCGAGGCGGGTTGCCTCGACAGTGTGACTACGCTTGGTTTCCGGTTGCCGGAATCTCCGCACACGCTGCAACTGGAAGGCGTCGGCTCGATCGCGCGCCGGCTGGTCGCCGCGCAGCATGAGAGCGACCTCGCCGACGTGTGGGTCAAGCTCTAAGATCTGGGGATGATCCGCCTCGACGCCACTGCCGCTTTCAGTCGTGCCGTCGAGCTCTCCACCCGCGGGCGACGCTCCATCCTCGGCATCACCGGCGCCCCCGGCGCGGGCAAGTCGACGTACGTCGAGGCGCTCACAGCCGAGCTCATCGGACAAGGGCACCAAGTCGCGCTGATTCCGATGGACGGCTACCACCTGGCTCAGGCTGCCCTGGAACAACTCGGGCTCGCGGACGTCAAGGGAGCACCGCACACGTTCGACGCCGCCGGATTCGTTGCCCTGCTCAAGCGTCTTCGCGAGGACGGCGCGGAGACAGTCTGGGCACCGAAGTTCGACCGGGAGCTGGAGGACTCGATCGCGGCAAGCATTCCCGTTCCGGCCGAGGTGACACTGGTAGTCACCGAGGGCAACTACTTGCTCCTCGACCAGGGGCCTTGGGCAACAGTTCGTACCCTGCTCGACGAGTGCTGGTACATCGAGCTCGACGATGACGTCCGGCATGCCAGGCTGGACGCCCGGCACCGGCTACACGGCCGATCGGTCGAGGAAGCACACGAGCGCACCTTCGGCAGTGATGAGCGCAATGCACAGTTGATCGAGGCAACAGCCCCGGCCGCGGACGCCGTTCTCTACTTGTCCTGAAAACGCTCGATGAACCCGGCCACACCGTCCAGATAGAGCTGCAGCCCGAAGTCGAAGTCCTCGTCGTTCGTCTCCTCGAACACCGTCGGCTCGGCGAAGACCCCGGCCTCGATCACCTTGGCGAGGGCGGGCAGTTCCCGTGGGTCGACCACCTGGGCCAGCGTCGCGCCGTACCGGCTGAAGGCCTCGGGGTTGTCGGCGGCGCCGGCGGCGAGATCGAGGGAGAGCCGCATCTGGCCCTGGACGTACGTCATCAGGCCCATCACGACGCCGACCTTGCCCTCCTCGCTCAGTCCGGTGTCCTTGAGCGCACCCAGCGCGGAGTCGAACCACGCGAGGTTGTTCGGGCCGGCGGGCGGACCCGAGATCGGGAGCTTCGCGTACCAGCGGTGTCCCCGGACCGCGGCCATCACGCCATCCGCCCAGAAGATCAGACCGGTCCGCCAGTCCACCCCCTCGGGGAGCGGGCTCGGGCGTTCCAGCGCGGCGTCCGACATCAGCACGAGCAACTCGTCCTTGCTCTTCACATGCCGGTAGAGCGCCATCGTGGAGTTGCCCAGCCGCTCCGCCACCCGGGCCATCGACACAGCGGCAAGGTCCTCAGCGTCGGCGAGCTCGATCGCGGCGCGGGTGATGTCGGCGAGCGTCAGCGTCGCCTTCGGGCCACGGCGGGTGGTGTCACGCAACCCCCACATCAGCGCCACTTCGGCCGGCAACTCGCTCATCTCCACCGCCTCACTCTAGAGACTTGGCTCTGGTCAAGCTTACTGCGTAGCTGCTACGCTATTTAGCGTACCCAATACGCAGTAGGGGGAATCCCATGATCGTGGAAGCAGTCGGCCTGCGGAAGTCGTTCGGCCCGACCGTGGTACTGGAAGGCGTCGACCTGCGCGTCGACGAGGGGTCCGTGCTCGCCCTGCTCGGGCCGAACGGCGCCGGCAAGACCACCATCGTGCGCATCCTGACCACGCTGACCCGGCCGGACGCGGGCCACGCGACGATCGCCGGGTACGACGTGGTCCGCGAGCCGTCGAAGGTCCGCGGCGTGATCAGCCTGACCGGCCAGTCCGCGGCGGTCGACGACAACCAGACCGGCCGGGAGAACCTCGTGATGATCGGCCGGCTGATGCACCTCGGCCGCTCCACCGCGCGACAGCGGGCCGACGACCTGCTCGAGCAGTTCGGGCTCACCGGCGCGATGAACCGCCGGGTCAAGACGTACTCCGGCGGCATGAGCCGGCGTCTCGATCTCGCGATGAGCCTGATCGCGCGGCCGCGGGTGATCTTCCTGGACGAGCCGACCACCGGACTCGACCCGGCCAGCCGGCTGACCATGTGGGAGGCGATCGGCGAACTGGTCCGCGACGGGACGACGATCCTGCTCACCACCCAGTACCTCGAGGAGGCGGACCGCCTGGCGGATCGGATCGTGCTGCTCGACCAAGGCCGGATCACCGCCTCCGGGACGGCCGACGCCCTGAAGACACAGATCGGCGGTGAACGGATCGAGCTGTACTTCGCCGATCCGGCCGACGCCCTCAAGGCAGCGGGACTGGTCGGCGGTCTGGCGGACGGGCTGGTGCTGAACCTCCCCTCCGACGGATCCGCAGCGCACCTGCACGCAGTACTGGATGACCTTCGGGCGCGCGGTCCGCAGCCCGACCGGGTGGCGTCGCACCGGCCCACGCTCGACGACGTCTTCCTCACTCTGACCGCTTAGGAGTCCTGATGCATCACGATGGATTGGGAGCCGCGGTGAGTGATGTGGCGACCTTGATCGACCGCAGCGTCCGGCTGACCCGCCGCAACGTCGACACCTTGTTCGTGTCGATCCTGCTGCCGCTACTGATGATGTCGCTGTTCGTCTACGTCTTCGGTGGCGCGATCGAGACGGGCACGCAGTACATCACCTATGTCGTCCCCGGCATCCTGCTGCTGACCACCGGGTACGGCGCCTCGAACACGGCGATGGCGGTCGCCGACGACATGAACAGCGGCATGATCGACCGGTTGCGCTCACTGCCGATCCGCAGTTTCGCAGTACTGACCGGGCACGTCACCGCCAGCGTGGCGCGCAATGCGATCTCCACCGCGATCGTCATCCTCGCCTCGCTGGCGATGGGATTCGAGCCCAACGCGAGCCCGGGCGAGTGGGTGGCCGCGATCGGCCTGCTGCTGCTCTACGTGCTGGCGCTGTCCTGGCTGGCCGCGGCGCTCGGCGTGATCGCGAAGTCGGTCGAGTCGGCGAGCGCGCTGAGCTTCTTCATGCTGTTCCTGCCCTACCTGAGTAGCGCGTTCGTGCAGCCCGAGACGATGCCGGCCTTCCTCCGCCCGATCAGCGAGCACCAGCCGATCACGCCGGTGATCGAGACCGTCCGCAGTCTCCTGACCGGTACGCCGCTGGGCGACAGCGGGTGGATCGCACTCGTTTGGTGCACCGGGCTGCTCGCCGTGTCCATCACCGCGGCCACTGTGTTGTATCGGCGGCGCATGAGCCGCTAGAAGTAGGCCACGACAAACGAAATGCCCCGACCTTGGATCGGGGCACTCGCCCGTGCGAGTCCCGGGGGGAGTGGGACCGCCGCACGTGGGGGGATTTCGAACTTATCCCGATCGCGGGGTCAGGAAACAACGGTACCGGCGATTCTCGAAACATCTGTCCGCTGAACGGTCGGAAATTGCGCCCAACGGTCAGAAAACGACAGGCAGGGCAACCAGCCCGCGGGTCCGGATCGAGGGCCGCCACTCGACCTCTGTCCTAGGTACGCCGAGCGCCAGCCCGGGCAGTCGATCCAGCATCGCCTCCAGCGCGATCTCCATCTCCAGCCGGGCCAGCGGCGCACCGAGGCAATAGTGAATGCCATGCCCCAGCGCCAGGTGACCGCCGACCACCCGATCGAAGTCGAGCCGGTCCGCCTCGGGGAATCGCGTCGAGTCCCGATTCGCCGAGGCGATCCCGAGTAATACCGTCTCCCCCGCCGGTACGACGAACCCGCCGATGGACACGTCCTCCACCGGGAACCGCCTGATCGCGAGCGACGCCGGAGCGTCGTACCGGGCGAGTTCCTCGACGGCCGCGGGGAGGAGCGAGCGGTCGGCCTGCAGTCGCGCCCACTGGTCCGGGTCGTCGAGCAGGGCCAGCGTCGCGTTGCCGATCAGGTGGACCACGTTCTCGTAGCCCGCGAACAGGATCAGGAAGACCAGCGAGGTGAGTTCGTCATCGCTGAGCCGGTCCCCCTCGTCCCGCGCCGCGATCATGGCGCTCAGCAGGTCGTCGGCAGGCTCGGCACGCTTGCTCGCGATCAGCCCGGCGAAGAACCGCAGCATCGCCCCGATCGCCTGCCGCGCTGCGTCCGCGTCAGGCGGAGCCAGGAGCGTGTCCGTCCACTGCCGGAAGTCCGTCCGCGTCTGTGCCGGTACGCCGAGCAGGTCGCAGATCACGGTGATCGGCAAGGGCGCCGCATACTCCGCGACCAGGTCCGCCCGGCCGGGGGTGAACGCCTGGGTGACCAGTTTGCGGACGCGGGTGTGGTCCGGTGGGTCCATGTTGAGCAGGTTCGCGTCGAGCGCGGGCGGCAGTGACATCCCCCGGTAGTTGCCGGGGAGAGCGTTGCTCCGGTCCAGGCTCAGCCGGGGATCGGCGAGCGCCTGGCGGACATCGTCGTACCGGGTGACCAGCCAGGCCGGGCTGCCGTCGGGACCTTCGATGCGGTGAACCGGGCCGGCCTCGCGGAGCCCGGCGTAGTCGGCGTACGGATCTCTGGGCGTGATCATCGGGTCAAACGGTACTCACGAAAAAGTTCTCCCGGGGATGTCTATTTCGCGTCCTCTGGTCCGACGTACCAGTAAGAGCAGGAACTACGGACTTGAGGAGAGGGTCAGGATGTTCGACACCACCGCCAACCAGATGATCGTCACCATGCTGGCCGAGGGGAACCCGGTCTGGTTCGTCGCCGCCATGGTCAACATGCGCAGCCACGACGTCTACGTGATCGGCCGTGCGGCCGGCTACCCGGACAAGGCCAAGCTCCGCCGCGCCGTCTGGGCCGAGCGCAACCGCACCCGCCAGGCCGCCTGAGCTAGTCGCTGGTGTCGATCAATGAGCCGATCCAGCGCTCGACCGCCGGCAGCACCGAACTGCCGGAGTGGGCGACTCCTTCGACCAGGTCGAAGGTCAGGTCCAGGCCGTGCGAACGGAAATTGCCTTCCAGGGTGCGCAGCCGTTCGATCCGGGTGCTGCCGGTCAGCTCGGCACCGTCCATCCAGTTGGACTCGCCGCGATTCATGATCTCCCAGGTCTCGACGTCCTCGGTCCCGACCACCAGCTGGATCGGCACCCGGCGCAGCGCGTCGAAGTCGATCCGCTGACCGAATTTCTGCTCGAACCCCTTCGTTCCGAGCCACCACGGCAGGCTGTCGTCCAGCTGGGTGATGCGGCCGGGCGCTCCGATCGAGGCCCCGGCCAGCCGGTCGGGGTGCAGGTAGAGGAACCGGTGGGTGAACTGGCCGCCACCGGAGAACCCGTGCAGGTAGAACTGTTCGGACTCCACCGGGAACCGCTCGGCCACCTCGTCCACGATCGAGAGCAGCATGTGGTCGAACCGGATTCCCTGGTACTCGATGAACTTGTAGTTGTGCAGGTCGGTCGGGTCGATCAACCCGGCTGGGAAGATCGGTGTCAGCACCACCGCGCCGTACTTCTCCGCGAACGGCTTCAGCTGGTCGCGGTACTTGGCCGCGGTTCGTGCGGTGCCGTGCTGGACCACCACCAGCGGCGCCTTCACCCCGTCCTCCAACTGCTGGGGAACGTACAGGAGGTAGTGCAGCCGGGGATCGACCTGAGAGGCGAAGATCGGGATCGACCCACGCCGGTAGAAGATGGAGGTGTCTGTCATCTGCGTCCTTCGGTGAGTGCGAATGCGGCTCGCAGCTCGGCGACCCGTTCCGGCTGCCAGCCGGGTCCAGGCGCGGAGGAGAGCAACATCTGGGTGTAAGGATGCTCGGGCCGCCGGAGCAGCCCGGCGGTGAAGTTCTGCTCGACGGCGATCCCCTGGTACATCACCAGGATCCGGTCCGTCACCTCGCCGACGACGGCGAGGTCGTGGCTGACGAACACCAGGCCGATGCCCAGCCCGGCCCTGATCTCGTTCAGCAGGGCAAGGATCCTGGCCTGGACCGAGACGTCCAACGCGGACACGGCCTCGTCCAGCACGAGGACCTTCGGCCGCACAGCCAGCGCTTTCGCGATCGCGACTCGTTGCCGTTGGCCACCACTGAGCTCGTGCGGCCGCGAGGTCGCGAGGCGGCTCGCCAGCCCGACCTGGTCGAGCAGGTCGGCGATCTCCTCTTTGCACCGGGTCTTCGTCAGCCCGGCGCGATGGCGGCGCAGCACGTCCCTGAGGCAGCCCTCGACAGTCAGCCGGCGGTCCAGCGAGGTGTACGGATCCTGGAACACCATCTGGATACTCCGGGCCCGCCGCAGACGTGCCGCCCGGCCGCGCCAGTCCTGGAGAAGCTCCTGACCGTCGATCGTGACAGTGCCTTCGTCGGGGCGCACGAGTCCGACCAGCATCCGGGCCACGGTGGTCTTGCCCGAGCCCGACTCGCCGACGATGCCGAGCGATCCGCCTGCCTCGACCTCGAAGCTGATCTTGTTCGCGGCGACCACCGGCTCCGCGCCGCGCCGCCCCGGGTAGGTCTTGCACAGTTTTCCGACCTGGAGGACGGTCATCCCCGCACCTCCATCTCACGCTCGGGCAGCTTCGGTACTGCGTCCGCCAGCGCCCTGGTGTACTCGTTACCCGGGTCCTCGAAGATCGTGGCGCCGGGTTGATGGTCGACGATCTGCCCGTCCTTCATCACGTACACGCGATCGCAGTACGCCGCGGCGAGGTGCAGGTCGTGGGTGATGAAGAGGACACCGAGATCCCGCCCGGCCCGCAACCGCCGGAGCAACGCCAGCACCTCCGCCTGGGTGGTCACGTCCAGCGCGCTGGTGGCCTCGTCCGCGAGGAGCAGGCTCGGGTCGATACTCAGCGCTGCCGCGATCACCACGCGCTGGAGCATGCCGCCCGACAGTTGGTGTGGGTAGAGCTTCAGCAGCCGCTCGGGATCACGCAGGCCGACCTCCTCGAACAAGCCGGCGATCTTCGTCCGGGCTGCTGCCCGTTTCACGCCGTGCACGTGGACGAGCCGTTCGGTGGCGGAGTCACCGATCCGCCGGACCGGATTGAGCGCAGTACGGGGAGCCTGGAAGATCATCGCCGCTTCACCGGCACGGACCCGTCGGACCTCGGCGGGTACCGCGGACAGCATGTCCACGCCGGCGACGGACACGCGGCCATCGGTCTGCGCGTGGTCGGGGAAGAGCCGGAGGGCGGCGCGGGCCGTGGTCGACTTGCCCGAGCCTGATTCGCCGACCAGGCCCACGGTTTCGCCGGTGCCGACCTGGAGGGAGATGCCCCGCAGGATCTGCGTGTCCCGCAGCGAGACGACTAGATTCTCGATCTCGAGCAGCATGGTCATCTCCTCACCGCAAGCTTGTCGGACAGGCGGACGCCGAGCACATTCGTAGCGACGACCACGAGCGCGATGGTGAGACCTGGGACCAGTGCCGGGCCGACGATCCCCTGGATCACCCCGGTCCGGCCTTCCTCCACCATCAGGCCCCACTCGGAGCTGGGCGGTTGCGACCCGAAGCCGAGGAAGTTGAGCGAAGCGAGGCTCATCAGCCCTTCACCGAAGAGCACGACCAGGTATCCGACGAGCGTGGGCAGGAGGTTCGGAAGCAGGTAGCGGACGCACAGCACGAGCCCGCCGACACCCTGCAGCCGGTAGGCATCGACGTACGGCCGGGTGATCTCCTCCAAGGCGATCGACCGGGTGAACTTGGCGATGGCCGGCGCGTAGGCCAGCGCCATACCGAGCACCGAGGTCAGCTGGCCGCGGTCGAAGACGGCGATCACGAGCACCACGAAAAGCAAGCCGGGAAAGGCGAACATGACATCGGTGACGCGGCTCAGCGCGGTATCCACCCAGCCCCGGTGCCAGGCCGCCGTGATGCCGATCGCCACTCCGAGCACTGTCGCTATCGCCAGCAGAGCGATCGCTCCGAGCAGACTCGGCCTGGCACCGTAGATGATCCTGGACAACAGGTCCCGGCCGAGTTGGTCGGTGCCCAGCCAGTGGGCTCCGCCGGCCGGCTGCCAGATCGCGCTGAAGTCGGTCTCCGAGGGCGAGTACGGCGAGATCAACGGCGCGAACACCGCGGCGATCACCGCCAGCGCGAGCACTCCGGCGCTCAGGTAGAACGGCCACTCGTGGCGCCGGCGGATCGAGGTCGCGGTGAGGACCGGGGTGGTCAGATCGACGGTCATGACTCACTCCCGGCCAGAACCCTTGCATCGAGCAACGGATAGATCAGGTCGACGAGGATCGTGACGACCATGTAGGCGATCACCATGTAGAGCAGGATCGCCTGCACCACCGGGAAGTCGTGGGTGTTGATCGCCTCGACCAGCAGACTGCCGATCCCGTTCAGGCCGAACACGCTCTCGACCACGACGGTACCGGCGAGCATGCCGGCCAGGATCAGCCCGCACATCGTGATCACAGGTCCGAGCGAATTCCGCAGTACGTGCCGTAGCACGGTCTTGCGGGAACTGAGGCCGTAGCTGCGGGCCGCCTCCACATGATCGAGTGTCTGCTGCTCGACCATCGTCTGCCGGGTCACCCGGCTCACCACCGCGATCGCGCCCAGCGCCAACGCGATCGCCGGCAGGGTCAGGTGGTGGATCCGGCCGAAGAAGCCCTCGCCTGGTCCGGACACGGCGAACCAGCGCAGCTTCACCGCGAAGACCGAGATCAGCACGACCGCGACGACGAAGTTCGGGATCGAGGTCGCGAAGGTGGTCACGCCGGTGATCAGGGCGTCCACCGCGGTTCCCCGGCGCAGCGCGGACAGCACGCCGAGGAACACTCCGATCACGATGAACAGCACGGCCGCATAGGTCACCAGCGAAAGAGTCACCGGCAGCCGGGTGCCGAGCAGGTCCGTGACCGGCTGCTGGTACACCATCGAGGAACCAAAATCACCCTGCAGCAGATCCTTCGCCCAGATCAGGTACTGGCTGATGAACGACAGGTCCAGGTGGTACTCCGCGCGGACCGCTGCGATCCGTTCGGGCGTCATGTTCTCCGGGTTGCCGATCAGGAAGCTGACGGGATCACCCGGCGCGGCGTACATCCCGCCGAAGATCACGAACGAGCTGATCACCAGGGTCGCCACCATGGCACCCAGGCGCCGCAGCGCGATCACTACGCGCCCTTGGTGCCGAGGTCAGCGGCCCACGGGTAGTAGCGGTAACTGCCAGAGGCCGGTACGCCGGTCACCTTGGTGGACAGCGCCACCGTGCTCGGGCTCTGCACCACCGGGATCCACGGCATCGCGTCTGCCCAGCGCTTGGCCAGGTCGATCGCGACGGCGGCCCGCTCCCCGTCGTCGAGCGCCGCGCGGGCCTGGTCCACCAGCGTGTCGTACGCCGGGTCGTTGAGCAGCCACTGGACCGTCGAGTTGCTCGCGCCGTTCTTGTAGAAGCCGACCGGGTCGTTCTTGGAGATGAAGTAGTCGTCGCTGAACAGGTCGGCCGTGAGTCGGGTGGCCTCATCGCTGATGTCGTACTGCTGGGTCGGGATCTGGGTGATCGTTGCCTTCAGCCCGATCTTCTGGGCAGCGTCCACCAGAGCGTTCGCGATCACGTTGCGGACCGGGCTGCCGTCACTCGCGACCACGATCGGCTGGGTCTCGCCGACCTCCTGGACCAGCTTCTTGGCAGCATCGAGGTCAGCCTGCTGGGGTTTGGCCGGCAGCCCGGTCATCGCGTCGTACGCGGCCTGGAACTTCGCCTTCTCGTAGCCCCATGCGCCCGAGCCGACCGGCTCCTTCCACGGCTGGCCGAGGCCGGCCAGGGCCGCCTTGGAGACACCTTCGCGGTCGATGGCCATCGCGAGCGCCTTGCGGAGGCGGACATCCTTCAGGCCGCCGCGCTCGGTCACCATCAAGCTCCAGACCCGGGTGTCGGGTCCCTGACTCACCGTCGTGACCGAGCCGCTCGCCAGTTGCGTGGCCGAGGACAGGTTCTCCAGGTAGGAACCGGTCGCCGCCCCGGTGACGAGCGAGTTGACGATGACGTCGTCACTGCCCCACTTGAAGGTGATCTGGTCGGTCTTGGACGCCTTGTCCTGGTTCCAGTAGCCCGGCGCCTTGGCGAGCACGATCTGCGTCCCGGACTGCCATTGCTTCAGCATCAGCGGACCGGTACACGCGTCGGTGCCGTCCGGAGTACCGAACTTCTTGCCCTGCGCCTCGACGCCCTTGCGGCTGAGCACGACGCCGGCGTCACCGGCGATCGCCTCCAGGAACACCGCGTCAGGCTGCTTGAACCTCACGGTGACCTCGTTCGGGCCGGTCTTCTCGATGCCGGTCACGTTGACGTACTCGTCGGACTCGGAGGCACCGTCGGCCGAGTGCCGCTGGAGGCTCCAGAGCACGTCATCCGCCGTCATCGGCGTACCGTCGTGGAACTTCACGCCCTGCCGGATGGTGAAGACCAGGCTCGTCTTGTCCTTCCAGGCGTACTTCTCGGCCAGGCCGGGCTTCAGGCTCAGGTCCGGCTGGAGCTGTAGCAGCCGCTCGCAGACGTTCGCCATGATCAGGTCGCTCTGACCGTTCGCCGCGTCCGCGTCCAGGTCGAGCGAGCGCGGTTCCTTGGTCATGAACCAGGTGGCCTGGTCCAGTTGACCCGCTGCCGCCGGGGTGCTGTCGACCAGCTTCACCTGGTCCAGCGCGGGCGAGCCGGCCGAGTTGCCGGTGTCACCACAGCCGGCGATGACGAGTGCGCCGGCCGCGCAGAGCGCAGTACCGGCTGTGAACCTCTTCGGAGAGGCGGTCATGGGAACTCCTACTGGTAAAGGTTGAAGGGGACGAGCTCGTACGGGTGCTCGCAGGGCATGCCCGCGGCGACGTGGTACTCGCCGGTGCTGAGGTCGACGCAGCTGGACAGCAACGTCGACCATTGGCTCAGCCCGCCGAGCCGGTCGTCGGGATGGGCGCAGAGTGAGTCGGGCCGGCCCAGATGGTCCGACATCGCGCCGTGGATCGCTGCTCTGACGTCGGCCGGTTCGGTCGCTTCGGCCGCTTTCAGCAGGCCGTGGCGGGCCCGGGGCACCCGGAGCAGGGAGTCGGGTGACATCGGGCGGTGGTTCGCGGCCAGCTGGGGCGGCACGAACGCCTGGTAGTGGTTGCCATGGACAAGCAGTCCGTCGGTCGGGTACTCCCAGCCGTGTGCGCCGGGAGTGGTCTCGAGGTCGATGCTGAAGCCGGATCGGTCGGTCAGCAAGGCGTTGCTCGCGATGTGCGCGCGAGTCTTGACGAGGACCCTGAGAGCGTCGGAGATGGTGGCGGAGTCGAGCACCAGCCGGCGGATGACGGTCTGCGGTACACCGAGGGTGTCCTCGAAGCGGCCGCCGAGTCCGTTCGCGTTCAGGGCGAACCCGTTCGAGTTCGCGCCGTGACGGCCGATCTGACCAGCCTCGACCTGCAGGATCACCGTCGGCTTGGGCGGTTGAACGATCCTGAGGATGACGACAGTGTCGCGGACCGCGTGCCGCCAGTCCCAGTTCTGCCCGGTGTACACGTGTCCGTCGCCGGCCGCCGCCCCGGAGAGCGAGAACGAGGTGCACCCGTCCGGAGGTTCCGCCTCGGCCCGCAACGACGCGGCGTCGTAGACGATCTCGCCGCGGCAGTTGAGCACGACGATCTCGCGGACCGGTACGCCGGCCGCGACGGCGATCCCGGTGATCTCCTCGAACAGCTCCGGGAACTGCGCGCTGATCAGGCGTTCCCACGGCTCGGAGAGGGCGAGGATCTCCGCCCAGCTCCGTCCGGTCTGGAGCTCGAACGCCTGCTGGTAGTACGCGACCGCTTCGGCGATCAGGTCGGCGGCTGCGCGACCGTACTGCCGACCGCGATCATAGGCGGACGGACTGGAAACCTCGATGATCCTCATCAGCACCGAAGCTCCTCCAGGGATTTACCATGGGATTACAGAATGACTCACTGCTGAACGATTCATTACAGACTCGATGGGATCGGATGATACACAGATGGCACATGATGTAACAGCCATTACGGCAAAGAATCCCGCGATCGCCGAGCTGCGCGCGCGGATTCGCGACCACTGGGACGAGTTCACTCCCGCCGCCCGGTCGGTCTGCCGGTCGCTGTCCGAGATCTCCCCCGAGCGGCTGCTCTACCTGTCCGCCCAGGATCTCGGGGTGGAGAGCAAGACCAGCAATGCGACGGTCATCCGCACCCTGCAGGCCCTCGGTTACAAGGGACTGGCCGAGCTGAAGGACAACGTCGCAGCACCGTTCGCCAGCTCCGAGCGCGAGGAACGCCTGCGCAGCCGGATCGAGTCGACCGGCGGCGACCCCAAGCACGTCTGGGACCGGGTGATCACCGAGGCCCTCGAACGGATCGAGTTCCTGAACGAGAGCTTCCCGATGGATGCGTACGCCGAGGCCGTACAGCTGCTACTCGAGGCCCGGGAGATCACGACGTACGGGTTCGGCGCAAACTACGTGGCGGCGGAACACCTCACGCTGAAGCTCCGCAGGCTCGGCCGCAGAGCCCGGTGCATCCAGACCGCCGGCTTCCGGCTTGCCGACGACCTGCTCGCGGTCGAGCGGGGCGACGTCGTCATCGTGATCGCGCCCGGCCGCCTCATCATCGATGCCGAGGTGGTGATCGAACGCGCCCGCGCGGTCGGCGCCCGTTCCATTCTGCTCAGCGAACAGCTCGTCACCGAGCGCCTGGCCGGCGATGTCACCGTCGCCATGCACGTCCCCAACACCGTGACCGGCATGACCGCCGAGGTCCTCACCGCGATCGTGGTCACGGACGCTCTGGCGCAGGCGGTCGCAGCCGCCGACACCGAGCTCACCCTGGAGTCGTCTCACACCCTGGAAACCATCCGCCAGCAGCTCGGCTTCTGACGCCCGCGTCATCCCCACGGATAGCATCAGGGGCGACCTACGTCTCAAGGGAGCTGATCATGATCTTCATCACCGCGAAGTTCCGCGTCCTGCCCGAGCACGCCTCGGACTGGCCCCGCATCTCGGAGGACTTCACCAAGGCCACCCGCGACGAGCCAGGCTGCCTTTGGTTCGACTGGTCCCGCTCGCTGGATGACACCAACGAGTACGTCCTGGTCGAGGCCTTCCGCGATGACGACGCCGCCGGCGCCCACGTGAACTCGGCCCACTTCAAGCAGGCGCAGCAGACCCTGCCGCCGCATCTGGCCGAGACTCCTCGCATCGTCAACTTCAAGGTGCCGCAGGACGACTGGTCCGAGCTCGGCGAACTGGCGGTTCCCAAGAGCTGAACCCCCAGGTCGTTGCTCTGGGCCCGGATTGCGAGAACTATGGGTTCCGGAGCCGCACAGCGGTGTGCGTCGAGACCTTGGAGGTCCTTCAGATGGAACGGGACTGGCTCAGAACCAGCTGGAAGATGCTGGTGGTTCGTGGCGTGATCGCCATCGTGTTCGGGATCCTGGCGATCGTCTGGCCGATCTCCACCGCGATCGCGCTGGCGCTGCTGTGGGGGTTCTGGGCGCTGATGGACGGCATCGGCTCGCTCGCCCACGCGTTCCAGCCGGAGGCGAAGGGCAGCAGGCTCTGGCTGGTGTTCTTCGGCGTGATCGCCCTGGTCGCGGCCTTCTTCGCGATCTTCAGCCCCGCGGTGACGGCGGTGACACTGACCTGGATCCTGGGCATCTGGCTCATCGTCCGCGGCGTGTTCGAGGCGTTCGGCGCTTTCAGCAGCCACCTGCGGACACCCCGCTGGCTGCTCCTGCTCAGCGCCGCCCTGTCGATCCTGCTCGGCATCCTCTTCGCCGCCAATCCCGGCGCCGGCGCGGTCGGAATAGCCGTCTGGCTCGGCGTCACGGCCCTCGTCTGGGGCGCCGCCTTCGTCGTCATGGGCCTCTCCCTCCGCCGCGAAGCCTCAGCATCAGACCAAGCCAAAACAGTCACCCCTTAACGCGGGCGCCTCTCCTGCTGCGGCTGACTGTTCCGCAGCAGGTGAGGCGCTCCCTCAGTTCTCGCAGGCGACGCCGTCGCCGTCCCGGTCGAGCTTGCTCGAGTAGCCCGGCTGACCTCGATAAATCGGATCCGCTCCGGCTGCTTTCACTGCGGTGCAGTTCGCGTAGTAGACCTCAGAAACGGTCGGCTTCGGCTTCGGCTTTGGCTTCGTGGTCGGCTTCTTGACCGACGGCTTCGTGGTCGGCTTCTTCGTCGTCGGCTTGGCGGTCGACGGCTTGGTCGTCGGCTTCTTGGTCGTCGGCTTCTTGGTCGGTGGCACCGACAAGAGCCCAGCCGGCTTCGATGCGACCGCGGTCGGTTTCACCGTGGCCTTGACCGGCGGAGCGCTGCTCGCCCCCTTGCTCGTGACGGTCGTCTGTGAGGACGCTTCGCCAGTATCCGTTGTTGCCGCGCATCCGCCGACCAGCACGAGCGCGACCAGTCCACCGCCCGCGACGAGCGCAGCACGATAGAGACCCATGATTCCCCCCAAACCCGCCCTCGGCCCCCCGAGGCGGGATAGCTGTCGCTCGGACCCTCCCGGCCCGAGCGACCCCATCCCTACCACCGATCAGTCACCCTCTGCGATGGTTCACCGCGCAGAACGCGGAAAGCTTCTCACTTTCGTTACCTAGCGCGACCACTTGACGATCTGGCTGAGATCCTCGTCGGCGGCCTCGGGGTGGGCCGTGAGGCGCTGGTGCACGGTGGTTGCTATCGGCAATGAAGCGGCAGTCGCGGCGAGAGCGACATCCTTGGCCGCAAGGCGAATCGGGAAATACGCACCCTCGGCAAATGCTCGGCCGGCGATCCCGGCCAGTGGTGAGGCCGCCATGGCGCGCTTCACCTGATCCTCGGGCAGGCCCAGTGCGTCCGCGAGTGCCATCGCCTCCGCGATCACGGTGACGCCGTTGACGACAGCGTTGATCAGGACGAGTTTCAGGGCCGCGCCGGTACCGGTCGCACCCGTCCTGTTGACCGTGCCGAACAACTCCAGCAGCGGCATCACCGGGTCCGCTTCACCGCCGACCATCAACGACAACTCACCACTCGCCGCTCTGTCGACACTCCCCATCACCGGCGCGTCGATCAGCGCGACTCCGGCCGGCAACTCCTTCTCCACCTCGGCTACGGCGGCCGGACCGATTGTCGACGCCTCGATCAGGAAGGTCCCGGTCCGCAGTTCGGAGGCGAACGCGCCGACCACCTCACGTACCGCCGGGGGATCGGCCAGCATCGTCACCACAACCTCCGCATCCCGCACAGCGTCGGCGGGGGATTCCGCGACCGTCGCTCCCTGCTTGGCGAATTCCTCGGTGCGCCCGGGCGACCGGTTCCAGACAGTCAGCGGGTAGCCGGCCGCGAGCACCCGACGAGCCATCGGTCCACCCATCGAGCCCAGCCCCAGAAAGGCGATCTTCGTGTTCTTGTCCATGCCTCAACGCTAGGCACGCCTGAGCGATGTGAGAAGCGAATGTCTAGCATGGCACTCATGCCAGCTCAGCATGAGTTCTCGACTGCACTCCTCCGGGTCTTCCTCGAGGTCGCCCGACTCGGCTCCTTCACGACGGCGGCTCCGATCCTTGGCTACACCCAGTCCGCGATCTCCCGGCAGATCTCCGCCCTGGAAGAAGAAGCCGGTACTCCGCTCTTCGATCGGCTGCCCCGGGGAGTCCGCCTGACCGAGCCCGGGCGACGTCTCCTCGTCCATGCGCAGGCGGTGCTCGATCGGCTGGATGAGGCTCGGCGCGAACTCACCGATCTCCGCGACCTCAACACCGGCCGACTACGCGTGGGGGCCTTCGCCACAGCGGATGCCGAACTGGTCCCGCAGGCCATCGCAACCTTCCAGCGACGCCACCCCGAGGTCACCGTGACACTGCGGGAGGGCTTCACTCCCGAACTACTGGAGATGCTCGGCGCAGGCGACGCCGACGTAGCCGTGGTGAGCTATCCGGGCACGCAACACATCGACGGCTTCGACCTGCGCAAGCTCCGCGACGACTTCATGTACGTCGCCTTTCCCAGCGACCACAAGTTCGCCGGCAGACGCCAGATCCGGCTCGCCGACCTGCAGGACGAGGAGTGGATCGCGGGCAGCTCCCGACCCGAGGACACCCTGATCAGCTCCTGCCTGCGGACCGGGTTCGAACCCCGGATCGGCTTCGTCGCCCGCGACTGGATCGCCAAACAAGGATTCGTTGCCGCCGGCATCGGGATCACCCTGATCCCTTCCCTGGCAGTCGATTCCGTACGCCGCGACGTCAAGCTGGCGCGAGTCCATCCAGACGACATCCCACCCCGCCAGATCTACACAGCCACCGCCAGCGGCTTCACCCCCTCCCCCGCGACCCAGGCCTTCCTCACCCTGCTCCACCGGTGACTGTGACCAGCCCAAACTCTGGCTGAACTCGATCCTGGAAGCCGCCCCCAACCTCATCCTCCCCACCTTCGTTCTCACCTGACATCCGGCCGCAGCCGGCGACTCGAACCATTGAGCGCGCGTATCATATTTGATACCTTCTTGTTCTATGGAGATCAGCAGTTACGAGCGGGAGCAGATCGCGAATGATCTGCGTGCGGCGCTGCGGGAGGCCGGCCTCACGCAGGAAGCCTTCGCGCGTCTGCTCGGCACGTCTCGTCCGCGGCTGTCCGCCTACCTCAATGGGCGGACGATGCCATCGGCCGCTCTCCATCAACGTGCCCTTCGCGCTGCTTCCGGGCTGAGTAGCGCTAGACGTCACGGCTGGATGACTCCGGACCGAACCAGCAAACAGGTCAATGAGGCGCTGCGCGCGGACGACGAGGAGTGGGCCTTCAAGTTGGTCATCCAGGCCCGCGACCAGCTAGCCGAGATGCTCCAGCGTCACGACCCCGCGGTCAACGCCTGGCTCCTTCGTAGTACTTCAATCTCAGATCCGCGGTACGACGCACTCTTGTCGGCGCTGGTCGAGCACGAATTCGACCAACACGATCATCCCCTGCGGCCCGAATGGACGAACGTCCCCCGCCTCGAGCGCACCTGGCTACAACCCAACGCCCGCCGAGGCGCCGACTGGACCCGCGCACACACACCCCAGTGGCTGGCCAAACGCGGCATCTACATCTCCACCCACGACCTCAAAACCGCCTGACCACGCGGACATGCTGCTCTGGTGCCAGACATTGGCCCAACGCCTCTGGCCACCTGTTCAGGATTGAGACCTGCGCCCTTGCCAAGTCTGGTTGCGCATGGCAACAGATTCTCGGAAGGCGGTACTGCGGGCGGCGCGGGCTGGGGATCCGCGCCGCCGGTCAGGGTGGTGGTCAGCGGCGGCGGCCGCGCCATTTGGTGCTGGCGCCGATGCCAGCCAGGTGGAGGGCGATGCAGAGGAGGCCTGCCATCAGGAGGGTTTGGGGGGTGAAGGCGTCGCTGACGGTGGCGTCCGCCCAATCGAGGATGAGGGCCAGACCGAAGATGACGGCGGCGATGATCGCGAACATGGAGAGCTCCTATCGAAGGGCGGAAGAACGGACTCCCCGTACTACCGGCCTGACTCCCCCGAACCACCGGTCTAACTCCCAAGTACCACTGGCACCGAACCGTCAAACGGTGAATGTGCGAGCCGTGACCTTGTGGACCGCGGTCACCACCGCCGCGATCTCCGGGATGTCCTGCTCACCGTCGCGGCAGACCAGCACGCTGTACCGTTTCGCGTCCACGCCGTCGAGGGCGATGCGCTTGATCGAAGCCTCCGGAGCACCCGGCGTCAGGTCGGGAGCGATCGTCAGTCCCCACCCGACGCCGACCAGTCCCAACGCCGTCGCGACATCCCCGACCGTCGCCCCCACCCGCGGCCGGAAGCCTGCTCCCGAACACAATCCGAGCAGCACATTGCCCAAGGGATGGTTCTGATACACGACCCACGGCTCTTCCAGGAGTTGCTCGATCCGGCAACTCTCAAGAGAAGCGAGCGGATGCTGCAACGGCGTGCACAACCTCAATCGATCGCAGCCGAGGATCCATTGCCGAAGCCCGACCTGCGGAAGCGGCGGCGTAGCACCGAACGTCGAGAGGATCACCACGTCCAGCCGCCCGCGCTTCACCTCCTCCGCGCCCTGCTGATCCGAGACCGACACCAGCGCCAGCTCCAGCCGCGGATACCGCTGCCGCACATTCGTCAGCGCCGTGCTCATCAACGGCGGCCCCTCGCGAAACGGAATCCCGATCTTGAGCCGGCCAGCCACCCCGTCCGACTGACGCAGGGTCGCCTCGGCCGCCCGGAGCTCGACCAGGATCCGCTCGGTGTGCTCCAGCAGCCGCTGACCGAGTGGCGTCAGCGTGACGGTCTTGCCGCCGCGGATCAGCAGCGAGACACCGGCTGATCGCTCCAGCGCGGACATCTGCTGGGACACCGCCGAGCGGGTGTAACCGAGCTCCCGGGCGGCGCCCGCGATCGAGCCGTGCTCAGCCACAGCACGCAGTACGACGAGCTTCGATGTATCGAGCATGCGTCACTCCTGTTAACGCTCCATGACCTCAGGCGTCAACGTACCCCTCTTGCTGGGCGGATCACAGAGCGAGTTCAGTGAGTCATGGCCCGAAAACTGACCGAACTCCAGCGCATCCCCACTTCGGGGGCCCGCGCCGTCGAAGCCTTCGCGGTGGATGGCCGGGAACTGCTGGCGATCCCCCAACTGGCCCTCGACGCCCCCGGTACGCCGGCCGGGATGAACGGCGGCGACAGCAACACCGACCTCCTCATCCTGCAGAAGCAGCAGGGCGGGTACACCCCCTTCGCCACCCTTCCGGCTCCCGGCGGCGAGGATGCCGAGTTCTTCGTCATCGGGACGCGGAAATTCCTCGCCGTCGCTTGCATCCGCACCGGCCACGGCCCGTACGAGTACAGCACCGAGTCCTTCGTCTACGAGTGGAAGGACGGCCGGTTCGAGCTGTTCCAGGCGATCCCGACCTTCGCGGCCAAGCAGTGGAAGTACTGGTCGATCGGTGACCGTCACTTCCTCGGCCTCGCCCAGGGGGTCGCGCTCCCCCAGTTCAAGGAGCGCAACCCGAGCTCCGTCATCTTCGAATGGGACGGGGAGCAGTTCGTCGAGTTCCAGCTCATCCCGTCGCAGTGGGCGTACAACTGGCACCCGTTCGAGCTCGACGGCCAGTACTACGTCGCGCACGCCGACCACGTCACCGAGAGCATCCTCTACCGGTGGGACGGCTCGCGCTACCTCCCACACCAGAGTCTTCTCGAGAACTCCGGCCGCGCCTTCGCCCACTTCACGGCCGACGGCGAGACCTACCTGGTGGTGGCGGGCCTGGCGGAGCCTCCTTCCGTACTACGGTGGGCAGGCGGGCAGTTCGTTGCCGCGAGCAAGCTCGAGGGACTGGGGGCTCGCGAGGTGCGCGTGGTCGAGCAGGACGGGCGGATCTACCTGATCCGGGTCAACTTCATCCTGGGTACTCCAGCCGACCCCGAGACCGCGCTCACCTCCCAGGTCTACGCCTGGCACGACGGCGAGTTCCTCACCATCGCGGAGTTCCCGACCACCGGCGGCACCGATGTGGAAGTACTGAACGGTGCCTTCGAGTTCGTCGTCTCGAACGCGCTGAGCGCCGACGTCCGCTTCGCGACCGAAACCGTTGTCTACGCGCTGTCCGACGGCGAGGACTGACCCATGGCCTTCGACATCTACGAGTCACCCGCCTTCGCGCGGCTCTTCCGCGCCTACACCGGATCCGCCCGCAGCGTGGGGATCCAGCTGACGCTGGCGTCCGAGCAAGCCCACGCCGCAACACCGCTGATCGTTGCCACCAGCAGCGATCTGGCCCTGTACCCAGGTCGCGGTGCGCCGCCGACCGTCGAGGGTTTCAGACTCTCCACCCGCGGCTTCAAGGAACTCACCGCGGTATCCCACCTCGGTCCGGCCCTGGCCTCACTGGCCAGGATCAAGGAGCTTGACCCGCACGGTCCCTGGCGCGAAGGGGCCGCCGAGTTGCTGGCGGCAACCAGGGAGACCCGGGAGGCGAACTCCCCCGCCCTGTGGCGTGATCTGATCCGGATCGAGAGCTTCGCCGGGCGTGAGGAAGCGATCGCCGACATGATCGACTACTCGTGCGTCCTCACCGAACGAGTCCTCGAACGGTCGCTCCAGGACCCGGCGTACCTGACGGCCGCTACCGTCCGGCGCGACTTCCTGGAAGGCCCGTCGCCCGACCTGCCGGTCCCCCTCAACCGGATCATGGTCGCCACCTTCTTCCTCTTCGGCATGGACCTCGGGCACCGGCTGATCACCTGGTTCGACGATCTCGACCTCCCCTGGGAGGACGCGATGGTCATCATCGCGGGCCGCCAGGGCCGCCCGACCGCCGGTGTCACCAGGGACAGCAACAGCGTCGCGGGCGTCATCCACGCGGCCGCTCGCGGCCGGTTGCCCGAGCGGAACCTCCTGATCGCCCCGCACGCGCCGGTGTTCCCCATGTACGACGGCACGAACCTCGACGCCGTCTCGGCGCTGGAGCCCGACTATCGCCGGCTCTGGTCCGGGGTCCGGGCGACCTGCGAGTTGGGCGAGCAGATGTTCGACGGTTACCCGAGGTTCGAGCCGTCCCGGTCCGCCCGCCGCCGGGTAGGCCCCGGCACAGTGACGGTGAGCGAGATGCCGGCCGTGACCGGGCCGACGGACTGGTTCGCACTGACCTCACGGCTCCGCCTGGTGCTCGAGGATCCCAGGCAACTGCTGTCCGGAGCTGTCACCGACTTCGCCGCCCAGCAACTCGTCGACCACGACAACGACCCGTCCAAGCTCTTCATCCCGGGGCTCGATGGAGAGCCCTACCCGCTCAGCACGGCCACCGGCGTTGCCGGCCGCAACCATTCACGGGGTTACGACGAAGGAGAAGCATCATGAGTCCCAACGTCCGCCTGTCCAGGGCAGTGGCCGGTACTGCGGCCGCCGCGCTGCTGGCACTGATCTCAGCCTGCGGGCTGTCCGCCGAGGAGCCAGACGCCCAGGCCGCCCCCTCCACCGAGCCGATCGTGATCGGCATGTCCCTTCCGCTCAGTGGTCCGGTCGCGGATCGCGCGAAACCCGGGATGGAGGGATATCAGTACTGGGTGGACGAGCTCAACGCCCAAGGGGGCCTGCTCGGCCGCAAGGTCGAACTCAAGGTCCTGGACGACAGCTTCGACCAGCAGACCGCCATCAACGACTACACCCGGCTGATCTCCCAGGACAAGGTCGACCTGCTCCTGGGCACCTTCTCGTCCGACCTGAACGTCGCCGTGGCGCCGGTCGCCGAACGCTACAAGTACGCCTACGTCCAGCCGTCCGGTGGTGCCGACGAGATCTTCGCCCGCAACTTCAAGTACCTGTTCTTCGCTCAGCCGGCCACGACCCAGAAGCTCCCCGACCGGTTCGTCGATCTGATCGCCGCGATGCCTGCCGCCGAACGCCCGAAGACGCTCGCCCTGGTCCAGCTCGACGACCCGAACACCACTCAGGCCGCCGATCTCTTCGGAGAGCGGCTCGGCAAGCTCGGCGTCAAGACCGTCTACGACAAGACCTACGCCCCCGACACCGCGAACTTCGACACGATCGCGAACGCGATCAAGCAGGCCAAGCCGGACCTGGTGATCAACGGCTCGATCGCCGGTGACGGTGTCTCCCTGATCCGCTCGTTCCAGAAGATCGGCTTCTCCCCCCAGCAGCTCTACCAACTCAACACCCCGACCGATCCCGGCTTCCCCAAGGCGATCGGCGCCAGCAACACCGAGGGCATCTTCACCTACCTGGCCTGGAGCCCGGAAGCGACGTACCCGAGCAACACCGGATTCGTGGCCGGCTACACCAAGCAGTTCGGTGCCGCCCCGAGCGAGGATGCGGCCAACTCCTACACCGCGGGCCAGGTGCTGGCCACCGCGGTCAAGGCAGTCGGCAAGCTGGACCAGACCGCGATCGCGGACTGGCTGCACCAGAACAAGGTCGACACGATCGTCGGTCCGCTCGGCTGGGACGCGACCGGCCGGCCGCAGGGCGACATGCTGCTGGGCCAGTTCCAGGGCGGCAAGATCAAGATCGTCGGCCCGGAGTCCGCGGCCACCTCCAAGGACATCCTTTTCGTCAAGCCCGGCTGGAAATAGGCATGGCCGACCGGAGCAGAGGTGGATCGTGACCCTACTCGTTCAGACCGTCATCCTCGGCCTGCTGGTGGGCGGCGTGTACGCGCTGATGTCGTCGGGCTTCAGCCTGGTCTTCGGCGTGATGAGGATCATCAACCTGGCGCACGGGGCGATGATCGTCCTGGCGGCCTTCCTCACCTGGTGGGTGTGGGACCGCACCGGCCTCGACCCGCTGCTGATCGGCGTCCTGGTGACGCCTGTCATGTACGGCGTGGGCTGGCTCCTCTACAAGACCGTGGTCGCCCGAGTGCACAAGGCCGATCACGAGCTGGCGATGGTGGCGACGTTCGGTGTCGCCATCGCCGCCGGCGGAGTGATGTCGCTGATCTGGGGCACCGAGGTGCGCTCGGCGACTCCCGGCTACTTCAACACGTCGATCGAGCTCGGTTCGCTGGTGATTCCCCGGGCCCAGCTGTACGCGTTCGTCGGTGCCCTGGCCATTCTCGGTGCCCTGTACGCCTTGCTGCGCGGTACTTTCCTGGGACGCGCGATCAGGGCCAGCTCGACCAACCGTGACAGCGCGGCCCTCGTCGGCGTCGACGTGGAGCGGACGATGGCGCAGATGTTCGCCATCGGCGCGGCCACGACCGGGTTCGGCGGCGCCGCCCTCTCGGTGATCTACCAGTTCGTCCCGGACTCCCACTATGTCTGGATCGGTCGGATCCTGTGCGTGGTCATCCTCGGCGGGCTCGGGAGCCTTCTCGGTGCCGCACTCGGGGCCGCCATCCTTGGTCTGGGCGAAGCCCTCACAGCCTCCTACATCGACACCCGCTGGGCGACCGCGGTGCCGTACGTCCTGATTATCGCGATCCTGCTGATCCGTCCCCAGGGCATCCTGGGCGGCCGCCTCCGGACGGACGGGGTCCACCCATGAGCACCGACGCTGCGACTCGACGCCGGGTCTCCAAACGCCTGATCATTGCTCTAGGCATCTTGTTCGTTGCCGCGATCCCCTTTCTCACTCCCAGCTCCTACATCCACAACGTGTTGATCCTGACCTTTCTGCTCGCCGTGCTCGGATCGGGCTGGAACGTCATCTCGGGTCTGACCGGCTACGTCAGTCTCGGACACAGCGCGTTCATCGGCGTCGGCGCGTACACGGCCGGCATCCTCGCGGAGCGGTGGGACATCTCACCGTTCATCGTCGCGCCGCTCGGAGGGGTCGCGGCCGCCTTGATCGCGTTGCTGCTCAGCCTGACGACCCGGCGTACCAGAGGCGTCGCGTTCGTCATCGTCTCGTACGCGATGCTCGAACTGCTCGGGCTGATCACGCGGAACTGGTCCTCGCTGACCGGTGGCAGCCAAGGTCTGCTGATGCCGCTGCCGGACTGGGACGTGCGGTTCCACAACTGGCCGTTCTACTACGCCCTGCTCGCGCTGCTGCTGCTCAGCTTGGCGATGACGGCCGCGATCCGGCGCTCGAAGTTCGGGCTGGGCCTGGTCGCCATTCGCGACGACGAGGACAAGGCTGCCGGTATCGGCGTCGTCACACCGGTCTACAAGGGGCTGGCGTTCATGGCCAGCGCGGTCCTGGTCGGCGTGGCCGGGGCCATCTACGGCTACTACGTGAGCTTCCTGACGGTCAGCACGATGTTCGACATCGTCCTGAGCATGCAGGTGGTGCTGGCGGTCCTGCTGGGCGGACGAGCGACGGTCTGGGGTCCTGTCCTCGGCGCGTTCATCGTGGTTCCGCTGGCCGAGGTGACCAACACGTCGATCGGTGGCGTGGATGCCGGGGCGTGGCGCCTCATCATGTTCGGCGGGCTACTTCTCCTCGTCACCCTGGCGCTTCCCAAGGGCATCATCCCTTCTGTCGGCCAACTCCTCGAGAAGCGCCGGCGCGGCGAGGCGAGCAGTCTCACCGGCGCCCGGCTGGCCGACACCACCTTGCCTCCCGCCCCCGCAAGCGAGCGCGCGGCGGCCGGCCAGGGACGCAGTACCGACGTCTTGAGGGTCGAGGACGTCACGGTGCAGTTCGGCGGGGTCAAGGCACTCGACGAGGCTTCCCTCGTAGTCCCCGCGGGATCGATCACGGCATTGATCGGACCCAACGGATCAGGGAAGACGACGTTGTTCAACGTCATCGACGGGACCTATCCGCCCGCACAAGGCGACGTCGTACTGGCGGGCCAGTCGCTGGCGAAGCTCGACCGGACCGGCCGTGCCTTCGCGGGGATCGGCCGGACCTACCAACTACCGCGACTCTTCAACAGCCTCACGGTCGTGGAGAACGTTGCCGCGGTCAACTCTCGCCCTCACAATCGGATTGGCAGTCTGCGGCGACTGGCGCACTCGTCCGTCTCAGGTGCCGAGGCAGCGCGTGCCACGGAACTGCTGGAGTTCGTCGGGCTCGGTGAATACGTCGATGCCAAGGCGACCGACCTCTCCTACGGGCAACGCAAGCTCGTGGAGCTGGCGCAGATGCTGATGCTGGATCCGGAGGTCATCCTGCTGGACGAGCCGGCCGCGGGGATCAACCCGACCTTGTTGCAAAGGCTGTCGGAGCTCGTCCGTGCCCTCAACGCGACCGGCCGGACCTTCGTCATCGTCGAGCACGACATGCACTTCGTCCTGTCCCTCGCGGACCGGGCCACAGTGCTTGCCCGAGGCAAGGTCATCGCTGCCGGTGATCCGAACGAGGTCAGCACGGATCCCGCAGTACTGGAGGCCTATCTGGGCGACGACTTCGTCCTGGAGACAGCTGTCATCACCGACGAGGACGCGACGATCGGACCAAGATCATGATCGACTTCGAGAACGTCCGGGCCGGGTACGGCGGCGGGGACGTGCTGCAAGGCGTCACCCTCACGGTCGACCGCGGCAGCATCACCTGCATCGTCGGACCCAACGGGGCCGGCAAGTCGACCTTGCTGCGCGCGCTGAGCGGTCTCTTGCGACCACGCGAAGGAAGGATCCTGGTGGACGGCAAACCCGTCCACGAGCTCTCCCCCGCCGAGGTGCTCGCGGCCGGCGTGGCCCAGGTCCCGCAGCAGGGCGGGCTGTTCGGCGACTTGACCGTTCGCGACAACATGTTGCTCGGCGGCTACCTGATCCGCCGTGATCGGCGACGGCTGAGAAGTCGGCTCGACGAGCTTGCGGAAGCCTTTCCGGTGATCGCCGCCAGGGCGAACGACAAGGCAGCCGACCTGTCCGGCGGCCAACGGCGCATCGTCGAGTTCGCCCGGGCGCTGGTCACCAGCCCGTCGGTCGTCCTGCTGGACGAGCCGACCCTGGGACTCGATCCGTTGACCTGCGAAGTGGTCTTCGACAGCACCAGGACGATGAACCAGCTGGGCGTGACCGTGCTGATGGTCGAGCAGAACGTGCGGTTCGGCCTCAAGCTCGCTAACCACGGCGTGGTGATGGAACGCGGCCGCGTCCTGATCTCGGAGCCGGCCGATCAACTCCTGGCCCGACCAGACATGGGCGCGCTCTTCTTCGGCGCCGGCACACCGGCCAACTGACAGGATCGCCATGAACAGATTCGTACAACAGACGAACGCGGGCAACGACTTCCTCGGACGACTCCGGGCAGGCAAGCCGACGCTGATCCTGGGAGTGCGGGGAGCCCGCACCACGGACATCGTCAGGGTGGCGCACTCGACCGGACACCACGCGATCCTGGTCGACCTCGAGCACTCGACGATGTCCCTCGATGTCGCGGCGGGACTGTGCACGGCGGCGGCCGATCTCGGCTTGATGCCGATGGTCCGCACCCCGGAGCGCGACTACGGTTCCATCGGGCGGCTGCTCGACGGCGGTGCGCTCGGCCTGGTTGCACCCAGGATCGAAACTGCCGAGGAAGCCCGCACCATCGTCGGGGCTTGCCGGTTCCCTCCGCGCGGGCAACGGTCTCAGCTCGCGAGTGTTCCCGCCCTCGGGATGCGACCGACGCCGGGCGCAGTACTGAATCCGACCCTGGACGCGGCGACCGTGGTCCAGATCATCGTCGAAACGCCGCTGGGCGTCGACAACTCCGACGCGATCGCGGCGGTCGACGGCGTCGACATGCTCACGCTCGGCGCCAACGATCTGACCGCGGAGCTCGGGATCGCCGGGCAGTTCGACCACCCGCTGGTGCGCGAGGCGGCGGGAACGGTCGCCAAGGCGTGCGCCAACCACGGAAAGCTCTTCATGGTCGCGGGGATCTCGGACCCCGTCCTCTTCGCCTCACTCGCCCAACTCGGCGCGTGTCGGGCGTTCGTGACCGGGATGGACACCGACCTCCTGTTCGGCGCCGTCCAGTCCCGCGCCGATGCCGTCCTTCAATCCCTCAGCGAGGAGTCGCCAGCATGACTCTTGAAACCAAACCGATGCGCCGGGCAGAGTCCAACACCCTGCCGACCTATGAGCTCCCGGCGGGCAGTTGCGACGCGCATTTCCACGTCTTCGAGCCCGGCTATCCACACGTCTCGAATCCGCTCTACACCTTCCCCGACGGGACTTTGGACCAATACCTGGCTCTGGCTGACGTGCTTGGCATCGCGCGGATGGTGCTGGTTCAGCCCACCTTCTACGGCACCGACAACAGCCTGACCCTTGACGTGTTGCGCCGGGCCGGATCTCGCTGCCGGGCGGTGGTGCGGGTCGAGGAGAACGTGACCGACGCGGAGCTGGACCAGTTCCATCAGCTCGGCGTACGAGCGATCAGGCTGGACCTGTTCGCCCGTGCGGAGCTGCCGACCGCGGAGATCATCGACTACGTCCGACGGATGGCTACGCGGACCGCGCCGCGGGGCTGGCATCTGCAGTTCTACACACCCGGCTGGGTGGTCCGCGATCTCCTGCCGTTCCTGGCCGACTTCGACGAGCCCTACGTGATCGACCACATGGGCTACATGAAGGAGGAGGACGGACTCACGCCCGCCGACGCCGACCGGCTGCTCGCAGTACTGCGTGACAACGGCAACTGCTGGATCAAACTCTCCGGCCCGTATCGCATCGCCAAGGGCAAGCCGTTGAGCTCCGTGCAGGAACTGGGATCTGCCCTGGTGAAGACCCGGCCGGACCGCCTGCTGTGGGGCTCGGACTGGCCGCACCTGCCGGACGGCCAACGGGACACCGGTGAACTTCTCAATCTGCTCGCCTCCTGGGCTCCCTCACCCGAGGACCGGCACCAGATCCTCGTCGACTCCGCCGATCAGCTGTTCTTCAACAACTAGCTCGACCCAGGAGCATCAGATGCTTGGAAAACTTCGGCCCCTCCGGTTGGTCGCCACAGTCCTCCTTCTCGCCGCTTCCACAGCGGCCCCGCTTGCGTCGTACGGCGCCTCGCCGGGCACTGCGGCTCCGCAGACGGTCAGCACCAACGACGAGGTGCTCGTCCAGCTGGCTGCGAAACTGGGGGAACCGCGGCACTATTGCGTCGACATTCCGGGCTATCCGTTCCCGAACGACATCAGCACCTATCGCGAAGCCCAGTGGGCACTCGAGACACACAGCTGCAAGACCGGTGTCCCGAACCAGGCGGCGGCGATCGCCGACCAGGTGGTTTCGCGGGCCGGGCTGCGGGCGGGACAGCTCCGCTTCAGCCGGCTGAACGTCTGCCTCGAGGTCTCCACCTTCACCGACGGAACAGGCGTCACCGTGCGTGAGGACGCGCCGATGATCGTCAACCCCTGCACGACGACGCCGGCCCAGCAGATCGTGCTCGGTGCTGACGGTCGGATCCACCCGGCGATCGACGCGACCAAGTGTCTGACGGTCGCGACGAATGCCCTGGAAGCCGGCAATCGCACGCGCACCGAACTCTGGTACCGGCGACCGATGACATTCAGCACCTGCACGCCCGGCGCGTCTGCCCGACAGGTATGGGCCGCAGTCACCCCACCACGACAGAACGCCAGGCCCCCGGCGCCCGCGGCACCGCGTAAACCGCCCGGGGTACTGCAGCAACGCTGGTCTGTCGCAGAAGTGCCGGACGACGGAGTGGGCGCACCGGTCCCGGACGAGATCTTCATCCAGTCGTCGAACTCCCTCGGCGAACCACGGCACTTCTGCGTCGACGTACCGGGCTTCCCGGTCACCGGCGACATCAACAACCATCGCGAGGCGAGGTGGGCGCTCGAGGGGCACACCTGCAAGACCGGCGTCCCCAACCAGGACCTGGCCACGATGGACCAGCTGATCTCGCGCTCGGCATTGGCGAAGGGGCAGATCCGCTACGCCCGGCTGAACGCGTGTCTCGAGATCAGCGTTGTGAAGAACGCCTTCGGTCGGACAAGCGTCTGGGAGGACGCTCCCACGCTGGCCAACCCCTGCTCGAACACACCGGCCCAGCGAGTGGTGCGGGTAAGGACGGGCGCATCCGCTCCGCGATCGACAAGACGAAATGCCTGACGCTCTACGGTGAAGCCTTCGAGGCGGGCAACCGGGTGCCCGGCGAACCGTGGTACCGGCGTCCTCTCACCTTCAGCACCTGCGCCCCCGACGAACACTTCAGTTCATCCGACTCCATCACTGTCCGGGTCACCTAGTACTGCGCGCCGTGCGATGCTATGCCTGGCGACATGACTGCCATCCCCAGCACCATGCGAGCCGCCGTACTGGTTGAGAAGCAGCAGATCGAGATGCAGGAACGACCGGTTCCGCGGCCGGCGGCTGACGAAGTACTGGTCCAGGTCAGGTCGGTGGGTGTCTGTGGCTCGGACGTGCACTACTACAAGGCAGGCAGGATCGGGGACTTCGTTGTCGAGCAGCCGCTGATCCTGGGACACGAGGTCAGCGGGGTCATCGTCGACGTCGGCGCCGACGTGTCCGAGGAGCGGGTCGGTGAGCGGGTGGCGCTGGAGCCTCAGCGTCCTTGCCGTCGCTGCCGGCAGTGCAAGACCGGTCAGCAGAATCTCTGCGCGCAGATGCGGTTCTATGCGACTCCCCCGTTCGACGGGACTTTCTGCGACTACGTCGTCGCGCCCGCCGACTTCGCCCACCCGGTCCCCGACGGGTTGACGGACCACGCGGCCGCGCTGCTCGAGCCTTTCTCCGTGGGGCTCTGGGCCTGCGGCAAGGCGAACCTGCAGCCCGGCTCCCGGGTGTTCATCACCGGCGCCGGTCCGATCGGCGCGCTGGCGTCGCTGGCCGCCCGGTCCTTCGGCGCCGACGAGGTCGTCGTCACCGATCTCGTCGAGAGCAGGCGGGAACGCATCCTCGACTTCGGTGCGACCGCTGCCTTCGACCCCCGGGATCCTGATTTCGACCCGGAGTCGTTGGCTGCCGACGCGTTCATCGAGTGCTCAGGGGCGACCCCGGCGATGCTCTCCGGACTCAGCGCCCTCCGCGGCGGAGGCGTCGCGGTGCTGGTCGGCCTCGGCGCCGAGCAGGTCGCCCTGCCGGTCCAGCTGATCATGACCAAGGAACTGATCCTGACCGGCGTCTTCCGGTACGTCGACACGTGGCCGAAGGCGATCGCCGCAGCGCAGCGGCCCACCATCAATCTCGACGATCTCGTCACCGCGGAGTACCAGCTCGAGGACACCGAGGCGGCCCTGAACAGCGACTCGGACCCGCACAGTATGAAGTCGATCGTGGTGGTGTCGCAGGCCTAATCCTCCTCGGGTACGGCGAGGTGTCCGCGAGCGGCCGCGACCGCTACCCAGGGAATGGCCGAGAGGGTGCCGATTCCGAGGACCAGGAGTGCTGGTCGCAGGCCGAGCACGGACCCGAGGAGGCCGCCGAAGAGTCCGCCGAGGGGGCCCATCCCCCATTCGACCAGCCGGATGACGGAGCCGACGCGGCCGAGCAGTTCGGGCTCGACCGCGCGCTGCAGCATGGTCGCCCGGACGATGATCAGGTAGACGACGCCGAGCCCCAGGAGCAGTTGTCCGATTCCGATGGTGGCGATCACTACAAGGTGCGGGCCACCCGCGAATGGGATCAGCAGGTTGCCTCCGAGCAGCACAGCGGCGACGACCGCGGTCCAGGTGGTGCCGAACCGGCGGCTGACCGGAGTCGTGATCAGACCGGCCAGGAGGGGTCCGAGGGAGCCGAGTACCGCGATCGCGCCGATCTCCGCGGGAGACAGTCCGAGTTCGCGGACGCCGTACAGGATGTAAAGGGCGATGACGCCCCACTGGAAGAAGTCGAAGCTGCCCTTGCCGGCCGTGATGGCGACGATCCCGGGTCGGCCACGGAACGCTGCGAAACCTTCACGCAGCGACAGTCCGAACCGGCTCTTGCTGATCGGAGCGGGGTCGGGCCCGCGTCCCATCGCTTGGAGGACTGCTGCGACCAGGAACGAGGCGCTGTCGACAGCGATCGCCACAGGAGCCGTCAGCAGCTGTACAAGCACACCGCCGATGCCCGGTCCGGCTACGGCGGTGACGGAATCGGTCAAGGCGATGCTGCTGTTCGCTGCCGTCAACTGCCGTCGGTCGGTGACCAGGGCAGGGATGTACGCGGTGTGGGCAAGGCCATAGGCGAGGGCGAGGCTGCCTACGGCGAAGGTGACCACGTACAGGTGCGCCATCGTGAGCGTGTCGAATGCGGCAGCGAGCGGGACGGTACCGATCAGCAGGCCTTGGCCGATGTTGCACCAGAACAGCATCCGCCCGCGCCGGACCCTGTCGACGAGGACACCGAGGAACAAGGCGAGCAGGAGGCTCGGCAGCGCCTCCAGGGCCGTCAGGACGCCCATTGCCGCCGGACCGGCCGAAAGAGTGAGGACGGCGATCAGCGGGATGGCGAGCTCGCTGACCTGGGTCCCGGCGTTGGAGAGCAGCTGGGCCGACCAGAAGAAGGCGAACGGCCTGTTCCGGCGCAGTGGTATCACGTGGCCATTAGACCGGTACGACCTGTCCCGGGAGAACTGGATTGTTGCCCTGACCGGCCTTGGAGCCGCGTGGGAGGCTGGATCTCGGGAACACACGCAACTGAAGATCCCGGAGTGATCGATGAGAACCCGCTTCAAGCCAGACCGGAGCCTGACCGGCCGGATGCTGGCCACAACCTTCCTGCTCGGACTGCTGTACGTCGTCTTCGTCGCAGTGCTGATCGCCGTCACCAAGAGTGCGGTGTGGGCGATCGTGATTGCCGGCGGCCTGTTGTTCGCGCAGTACTGGTTCTCCGACCGGATCGCGCTCTACGCGATGCACGGCCGCATCGTCACGCCTGAAGAGGCGCCCGAGCTGCACGGCGTGATCGACCGGCTTTGCGCCCTCGCCGACATGCCCAAGCCCGCGGTGGCCATCGCAGATGTCGATATGCCCAACGCCTTCGCTACCGGCCGCAGCCCTTCCAAGGCGGTGGTGTGCGTCACTACTGGGGTCCTTCGCCGACTGGACGCGAACGAGCTCGAAGGCGTGCTCGCGCACGAGCTGTCCCATGTTGCGCATCGTGATGTCGCGGTGATGACCATCGCCTCGTTCCTCGGCGTACTGGCCGGTCTGACCACTCGTATCGGCCTCTACAGCGGCGTCGGCCGGAGCCGGGACCAGAACGCCGCAGTGGTGATGCTGGCCGTCGTGGTCGTTTCCGCGGTCGTCTATGCGATCTCCTTCCTGCTCACCCGGGCCCTGTCCCGGTACCGGGAACTGTCCGCGGACCGCGCCGCGGCCATCCTGACCGGCCACCCCTCCGCGCTGGCCTCGGCCCTGACCAAGATCAGCGGCGAGATCGCCCGGATCCCGTCCCGCGACCTGCGGCAGGCCGAGGCGTTCAACGCGTTCTTCATCGCCCCCGCCGCCGCGCCGGGCTTCAGCCTCTCCTCGCTGTTCTCCACCCACCCGACCTTGGAGCGCCGGCTGGACCAGCTGGCCACCATCTCGCGCGAGCTCGGAGAGCAGGTATAGATGGGCTTCCTGGACGCACTGTTCGGCCGGACCAAACCCGTCCCGCCGAACCTCGACCAGCTCTTCGGGCTGCCTTCCGCCTCGATCACCCTGCAGACGACCACCGGCTACCGGCCCACCGGCACCGGCTCGGTGTGCTTCAAAGCGGCTGAGGGTGGCGGGTTCGCCGCACTGCGTGAAGAGGTCGACAAGCTACTTGCCCTGGACAACGGCAAGTACACGAGCCACACCGACAGCTTCGGCTACACGTGGCTGATCCGCCAGACGGCCGACAGCGACCTGGCCGGCCTGGCGACCGATCTTCACTCGGTCAACAGCTCCCTTGTCGACGCCGGCTTCGGCCCGGCCCTGCTCTGCACGCTGATCGCCTTCAGTGACGGGACCCACCCGCTCGGCCTCGTCTACCTCTACAAACAGGGCACCTGGTACCCCTTCGCCCCCAGCGGTCCGAATCGCCGCGACAACACCGTCGAGCTCCAGATCAGGTCGGCCCTGGACAACGACCTCAAGATCGAGCCGGACCTCGCCCGCTGGTTCCCCCTGTACGGCGCGCCCGGCCTCTGACCGCCGTCAGGGCGTGCCGGAGGAGATCAGGTCGATACTCCGCTCGATCGGAAGGCAGACCGTGATCACCGTGCCATGCCCCTTCGGGCTGACCACATCGATCGAGCCACCGAGAGCCTCGACCCGGTCGCGCAAGCCGATCAGACCTGAACCGCCCTGCGGATCCGCGCCGCCGATGCCGTCGTCGGAGACGCGCAGCCGCAGGGTGTCTCCACGCTCCTCCAGGGAGACCTCGGCCTGCGACGCACCGGCATGCTTGCTGGCGTTGGCGAGCGCCTCCGAGACGACGTAGTACGTCGCCACCTCCACCGGCGCCGAGTACCGGGAGTCGGTCCCGAGCTGCAGGTCCACCACGACGGCCGACCGACGGGCCAGCGTCCGCAGGGCCGGACCGAGACCGCCCTCGGCCAGGATCGCGGGATGCAGGCCGCGGGAGATCTCGCGCAGCTCGTCCAGCAGTTCGACGAGTTCCTCGGCGGTCTCGCCGAAGCGGTCCCGCAGGCCCGGCAGGTCATCGGGCACGGTGTCCCGGGCGAGGCGGAGCTCGAGCGCCAGCGACACCAGCCTTTGCTGCGCTCCGTCGTGCAGATCCCGCTCCAGCCGGCGCCGCATATCATCGCCCGCGGCGACCACCCGGGCACGGGAGGCCGCGAGCTGTGCCCGGTTCTCCGCGTTCGCGATCGCGGTGGCGACGATCTCGGTGAACTCGGCGAGCCGCCCCTCAGCACTGGCCGGGAGTCCGGCCTGGTGCGAGGACGCCACCGCCAGCGATCCCCACAGCCGGCCCTCGACGCTGATCGGTGCCCCGACCGCCGAGCGCGAGCCGACGGCGCGCGCGATGGTCGTGATCTCGCTGGAGTCGGCGGGCGGGTACCGGTCGACCCGCGCCGGCTGCCCGGTCTCGAACACCTGCGTGGTCACATTCAAGCCGCCGAGCGGTGACCTGGCGCCGACTCTGGCGATGGGATCGCCGCCGGTCTGGCTCCACAAGCCGACAACGGTCACAGTGTCCTCGGCCTCGTAGCGGGACACGGCCGTGTTCTCGGCATCGAACAGCCGGCCCACCTCTTCGGCGACCGACGCGAACAGCGCCTCGGACGGCGCTCCCCGCGCGACGAGCGTCGCCACCCGCCGAAGCGCGGCCTGTCCGTCGGCCATCCGGCGAAGCTCGGCCCGCGCTTCGGCGTTCTCGATGGCGGTGGCGACGAGTTCGGTGAAGCTCGCTATCTGCAGTTCGGTGTTGGCGGGGAACGGGATATCGCTGTTCGTCGAGGCGGCGATCACGCCCCACAACCTCCCCGCCACCACGATGGGGCAACCGACCGACGCCCGGATGCCCAGCTCATGGGCCTCGCGGGCAATCCCACCCTTCGCGCCGACGAAACTCTCGAGCCGGACCGGGCCGCCGGTTCGCCGGACGTCGCGCGCAACACTGAGGCCGATGAGGTCGAACTGCGTCCCGACGGCCAGCCGGCTGAGCCCCCGGCTCCAGGCCGCGACTCCGGTCACCGTCCCGTCCGCCTCGTAGCGCTCCATCCGGGCAAGATCGGCGCTGCAGAGCAGTCCGACCTCCCGGGTCACGGCCTCGAAGACCGCCGCTGGAGGTCCCGAGTGCGCGACCAGGGTCGCGACCCGTCGCAACGCCGACTGTTCCCGGGTCAGGCGCGCCGACTCCACGGCCGAGCGCCGGGACCGCGCCGCGAGCTCCGCCACCACGATCGCCGTCACCAGGAACACTCCCAGCGCGACGAAGTTCTGGGAGTCGGTGACCAGGCGCGAAGCATCCGGTGGCACGAAGAGGGCGAAGGCCGCGACGCTGACGACCGACGTGATCGCCGCCAGCCGCGCACCCCACAGGACGGCGACCGGCAGCACAGCGAGCAGGTAGAGCACCAGGAGACTGAGCGCGGGGACGTGCGGCTTCAGGAGCGCGACGACGCCACTCACGGCGGCAACCAGTGCCACGCTCGCGAGCAGCCTGCCCGACCAGCGAACGACGGCCGGGCTCATCCCGTTCTGCGCCATCTCATCGCTTCCCTCGCCGGACACCTGCGGGTTCGTCGCCGCCGGCGGCACTCCGGCCTCTGGAATTAGGCCGATTCTGCCACCTATCGCGCCGAGCGGGACCCCCTGCGTCGGGGCAGGCTGTCTCAGCCGCCGTGGCCGGTGAGGGAGGCGACTTCGGCCGGGGTCAGCTTGATCGCCGCGGCAGCGAGGTTGTCCTCCAGGTGGGCCACCGACCCGGTGCCCGGGATCGGCAGGATCGCCGGTGACCGGGCCAGCAGCCAGGCGAGCACGATCTGCCGCGGTGTGGCGTCGTACCGCTGCGCCAGTTCCTGGGTGGTCCGGTCATCGTCAAGATCCTGGATCGGCGCCCAGGGCAAGAAGACCAGTCCTTCCTGCTCGCAGAGGTCGACCAGTGACTCCGACCCCCGGTCGTTGACGTTGTAGCGGTTCTGGATCGATGCGATCGGGGTGAGTCGCTGGGCGTGCCGCAGCTGGTCCTCGGTGACGTTGGACAGCCCGATGTGCCGGATCTTGCCCTGTTCCTTGAGGGTGACGAGCGCCCCGATGGAGTCCTCCAGCGGCACAGCGGGGTCCGGCCGGTGGAACTGGTACAGCGGGATCTGCTCGAGCTTGAGCCGCCGCAGGCTCCCCTCGCAGACCTCGATCAGGTGCTCCGGCCGGCCGTTGGACGGCCACTGCCCCGGGCCCGTGCGCTCCAGACCACCTTTGGTCGCGATCACCAGATCGTCCGGATACGGGACAAGGGCCTCGCCGATGAGCTCCTCGCTGACGTGAGGCCCGTAGGAGTCCGCGGTGTCGATGAAGTTGACGCCGAGCTCGATCGCACGGCGCAACACCGCCTTCGCCTCGTCCCGATCGGCCGGCGGGCCCCAGATACCGGGCCCAGTGATGCGCATGGCACCGAAGCCGAGGCGGTTGACCGTCAGGTCACCGCCGATGTCGATCGTCCCGGCAGCTCCCGCGTCCACTGGTTTCGACTCGGACATCCCATCTCCCTTGATCTACGACTCACGACTGCGGCACCACGTCCGCTCTCGGTACTACGATGCCCGCTGGCCACCGCCCAGTCGTCACAGCAAGCGGCCACATCCCGTACCAGCTACCCGGAAGCCCTGACCACGCCTACTGTCGAGCCAACTGATCGAGGAGAACGGCGATGGGTCAACTGCTGTCCGTCGCCTCTCTCAACACCCGCGGGACCCCGCTCTTCGGTTCCCAGCTGGCCGAGCGGTACCAGGCGATCGGTGAGTTCCTCGAGGCCAGCGATGTGGACATCGTCAACTTCCAGGAGGTGCTCAGTTACTACCACCTGCGGCAGCTGACAAAGCATCTCCCCTCGTTCCGGTACACCGTTCATCGCCGCTCAACGGTGGGACCGGCCGGTGGGCTGGTGACGATGTCGCGACGCCAGACCGTCGGGAAGGTCTATCAGCGATTCCCGATGCCGCCGGCTCGGCTGACTGCATCGCTCCCCCGGCTGGCACGCTTCATGGCGCCGCTGAAGGGCATTCTGATGACCCGCCTTGAGGAACCCGCCGTGTGGGTCGTCAACACCCACCTGCTCGCGAACTTTGACGGCGACTGGTCGGCAAAGAACCGGTACTACGCACTGCACCAGCACCAGCTCGCGACCCTTGCTCGCGTCCTCGGCTCGATCGCCGGGCCTTTCATCGTCAGCGGCGACTTCAACGTCGCCCGGGACAGTTCGCTGTTCGAGGACTTCACCGCGGAGAGCCGGCTCGTAGACGCCTTCGGCGGCGCCTGCCCACCAACCTTCCACCCGGAATACCTGGGACCCGGGGAGTCGTCGCACTGCATCGACTTCCTGATGTTCTCGGGCGAGAAGATCCAGGCGGAGCAGGCACGGTTGATCTTCACCGACAAGGTCCCGCTGGCGAGCGGACCGGATTTCGTCTCCGACCACGTGGGGCTCGCTGTGACCGTGACGGTGGACTAGCTTCGGTGGAGAGCTCCTCGGAAGACGGCAGGATCCGCAGGCATCATCACCGCAAGGTTCTGTCTCGGGGCGCAGTGCAAACTGATGAACTCGTTGAAGAATTCCATCTTACCGAAGCCCGGATGGTGCACGACTTTCCTTTCGTGCATCCAGGCCGAAACCCGGTGATCTCGCCAGAGCCGGCGAAACAGAGCGCTCTGGGAAGTCAGTTCTTCGATCAACTCAGCGAGACGGGGATCATCCGGAAAATGACCGGCATCGGCTCTCGTCATGCCGATCATCTCACTGGCAATGTCTTCCCAGATATCTTGATAGCGATCGCGCGCCGTAGGCGACAGGAGCACCCACCTCATAGCATTCCGCTCGCGCGCCGGCATGGCATTGAAGTCGGCGTACAGGAAGGCCGCCGCCCTGTTGGCAGTGATGATCTCGAGGAAGGGTCCACACAGCATGACCGGCGTGTCGCCCATGAGGTCGATGACGCGTTGAACCCTCTGGTCGACAGTTCGGGATGCCGGCTCTGAAACAGCGTTCACCCGCGCCACTCCGGCGAGAGTGAACAAATGCCGTTGTTCGTCAGTTGTGAGGCGCAGGGCCTTCGTCAAACTGGCGAGCACCTGCGGTGAGGCGGTTCGCTGGCGCCCCTGCTCCAGGCGCGTGTAGTAGTCGGGACTCACCCCGGCGAGGTGCGCGACCTCTTCTCTGCGGAGGCCACGGACCCTCCGCCCACGCGTCGGCGGCAAGCCGACATCCAGGGGCTCGACCCGGGCCCGACACGAGCGCAGGAACGCCCCCAGTTCACTGTTTCTTGCTGCGGTCACGAGCGTGGCCCTGTGGTGCGGATCACACAATGAGGGTAGCACTCCGCTTCCTAGGTATCGAAGGCCCCCTTAAAGCATTGTCCGCCCCGAATGCCCGATGTTCCATCGAAGTGAGGAAAGAACGCACAATCGGAAAATCTCGGCTTGTCAGGTCGCACTGAATAACCGCTGAATACCACAGAAGTGCGAAACATAAGGAGTCAGCCAGCACCATGAGCATCGACAACGCAGCGAACTACGACCCGGCAGGTCAGAACTACGACACCATTATCGTCGGCGGCGGGGCCTCGGGATGTGTGGTGGCTGCGCGCCTCAGTGAGGACCCGAAGCGCAGGGTCCTGCTCCTCGAATCAGGCAACGCGGACACCGACCCCGCCATCCCGGCACCGCACGGTTCCTTCGCGCTGCAGTCCGGGGCGTTCAACTGGGCCGACCTGTCTGTTCCGCAGGAGAAGCTAGGCGGACGCCGAGTGATGGTGCCGAGCG
>NZ_DASRXP010000166.1:0-19220 GCF_035687465.1 Kribbella sp. | reverse complement strand
GCGTGCGACTGGCGGGCTCGTTGCCAGTAGCAACCACTGCGACCGATCTGGTGCTGACGATCACCGAGAAGCTGCGGGCCCATGGGGTGGTCGGCAAGCTGGTCGAGTTCTATGGGCCCGCCCTGGCGGAGCTGCAGGTGGCGGACCGGGCCACGATCGCCAACATGAGCCCGGAGTTCGGGTCGACCGCCGCGTGGTTCCCGATCGACGAGCAGACCCTGGACTATCTGCGGCTGACCGGGCGGTCGGCGGACCACGTTGCGCTGATCGAGGACTACGCCAAAGAGCAAGGTCTCTGGCACGCGTCGGACCAACCGCTGACCTTCGATGAGGAGGTGGCGTTCGATCTGGGCGAGGTGGTGCGCTCGATCGCGGGGCCGAGCCGCCCGGACCAACGGATCTCGCTGACAAAGCCCGCGCCGCCGGAGGTCGTGGACGGACCGTCGGAACCTCTTCCGAGCGGGTTGGCTGACGGCTCTGTTGTCGTGGCCGCGATCACGTCCTGTACGAATACGTCCAATCCGGCGGTGATGGTGGCGGCCGGGTTGCTGGCGAAGAGGGCGGTGGAACGCGGGCTCGCGACCAGGCCCTGGGTCAAGACGACGCTGTCGCCGGGCTCCAAGGTGGTGATGGACTACCTCCAGGAGGCGGGATTGGTGCCCTACCTGGAGAAGCTGGGGTTCTACCTGGCCGGGTTCGGGTGCATGACCTGCATCGGGGGGTCGGGGGAGCTGGTCGACGGCGTGGCCGAGGTGGTGCGGGAGCAAGGGCTCGAGGTCGCGGCGGTGTTGTCGGGGAACCGGAACTTCGAGAGCAGGATCCAGCCGGACGTGCGGCAGAACTACCTGGCTTCGCCGCCGTTGGTGGTCGCCTATGCGCTGGCTGGACGGATGGGCATCGACCTGGATCGGGAACCACTCGGAGCCGATCCGGACGGACGACCCGTCTATCTGCGGGACCTCTGGCCGGCGTCGGCCGAGATCGACGAGGTGATCCGCGAGACAGTGCGGCCGGAGATGTTCGGCCGGGCTTATGCGGACGTGTTCGCCGGCGACGAGCGGTGGCAGAGCCTGGTCGTTCACGAGAGTGAGACCTTCGCCTGGGACGACGGATCCAGCTATCTCCGGCGTCCGCCGTACCTGGAGCTGGAAGCGGCGCCGGGTGACCTGGTCGGGGCGCGAGCGCTGGTCCGGCTGGGAGATTCCGTCACCACCGACCATCTGTCACCGGCCGGGGCGATCCCGGCGGACAGCGTCGCCGGGCGGTACCTGCGCGAGCGGGGCGTCACCGAGCTGAACACCTACGCATCGCGCCGTGGCAACCACCTGGTGATGATGCGAGGTGCCTTCGGCAACCTCCGGCTGCGGAACTCCCTTGCCGGAGGCATGGAAGGTCCCGTCACCCGTGGTCCGGACGGTGTCCTGACGTCCATCTACGAAGCCGCGATGGCCTATCGGACGAAGGGCCTGCCGCTGGTGGTGGTCGCGGGCAAGGACTACGGCGTCGGCTCGTCGCGGGACTGGGCGGCGAAGGGACCCGCCTTGCTCGGAGTACGAGCCGTGCTGGCCCAGTCCTTCGAGCGGATCCACCGGTCGAACCTGGTCGGGATGGGGATCCTGCCGCTGGAGTTCCTGCCCGGCGAGGGGGACGACCTGACCGGTGAGGAGCCGATCGACATCTCCCTCGGCGAAGACGGCTTCGCGACCGCTTGCTCGGCCGGCAGGACCTATCGCCTCCGGATCCGGCTGGACACCCCCCGCGAACACGACTACTACCGCCATGGCGGGGTGCTGCCGTATGTGCTGCGCCGCCTCGAGGCAGGAGAACTCTGATGCTCACCTCGATCGACCCCGCCACCGGTGAGGAGCTCGCCAGGTTCGCGCCGCACGCCGCCGCTGAGGTCGACCGGTTGCTGACGCAGGCCGTTTCGGCTCAGGCGAGCTGGCGGACCGCTCCGATTCAGCACCGCACGGATCTGCTCCGCGCCCTCGCCAGGGTGCTCCGCGACAGGTCGCCCGCGCTCGCCCGGCTGATCACCAGCGAGATGGGCAAGCCCTTGTCAGAGGCAACGGCCGAGATCGAGAAGTGTGCGCTCACCTGCGAGTACTACGCCGCCAACGCCGCCGGCATGCTGGCCGACGAGCCGGTTCAGACCGACGCCGCACTGAGTCGTATCGTGTACGACCCGCTCGGCGTGGTGCTGGCGGTGATGCCGTGGAACTATCCGTTCTGGCAGTTCTTCCGCTTCGCCGCCCCAGCGCTTGCCGCAGGCAACGGTGCTGTGCTCAAGCATGCGAACTCGGTGCCGCGCTGCGCGCTCGCGATCGAGGACGTACTGACCTGTGCCGGCATGCCCTCCGGGCTGATCCGCACGGTCCTGGTCGAGCCCGATCGAGTGGCGGGTCTGATCGCCGACGATCGGATCGCGGCGGTGACCTTCACCGGGTCCACGCGGGTCGGCAGCGTGATCGCGGCGCAGGCGGGGGCGGCGCTGAAGAAGCAGGTGCTCGAGCTCGGTGGTTCCGACCCGTTCGTGGTGCTGGCCGATGCGGACATCGCCGCGGCGGCCGCGACCGCCGTCACCGCGAGATTCCTGAACGCCGGGCAGAGTTGCGTCAACGCGAAGCGGTTCATCGTGGAGGACGCCGTGGCCGACGAATTCGTCGCCGCCTTCTGCGAGGCGGTCGACCGCCTGGTGGTGGGTGATCCGCTGGACCCGGCCACGACGACGGGACCACTGGCCCGGGCCGATCTGCGGGACACGCTGCACGGTCAGACCCGTCGTACGGTCGAGGCCGGGGCCAGGTTGTTGCGAGGGGGCGAGCCGCTCGACGGGCCCGGCTTCTTCTACCCGCCGACGGTGCTCGACGGAGTGCGACCGGGCATGGCGGCCTTCGACGAGGAGACGTTCGGACCGCTCGCGGCCGTCGTCAGGGCGAAGGACGCGGCAGCGGCGGTCCGGCTCGCCAACCAGACCGAGTTCGGCCTCGGCGCCGCGCTGTGGACCAGCGATCCGGTGAAGGCAGAGGAGCTGTCCCGGCAGTTGGAGGCCGGCGCGGTGTTCGTCAACGCGATGGTGGCCTCCGACCCGAGACTGCCCTTCGGCGGCATCAAGCGCTCCGGCTACGGCCGCGAGCTCGGCCCACACGGGATGCGCGAGTTCATGAACACCAAGACGGTCTGGGTCGGGCCCAGGAGCGACGACAGGACCGGCCATCTCGTGCTGCGCCCGGCGGAGATCCAGGCGTTCGACCGTGGTAGCGGGGTTCGGACTGTGCCGTACGTGGGCAGCTGGAACAACGAGGCCAACGGCCTCACCACCGGCACCACCACCTTCGCCGTGGGCACGGAGATCCCACTGCACTCGCACAACGTGGAGGAGTCCGTCCTGGTCGTCAGCGGTTGGGCGACCGCCGTGATCGGCACTGAGCGGTACGACCTGGGTGCCGGCGAGGCGACCTGGGTGCCGGCCGGAGTGCCGCATCACTTCATCAACCGCGGCGACAGCGAGCTGACCATCTACTGGGTCTACAGCGGTCGTGACGTGACCCGCACCCTGACCGCGACCGGCAGGACGGTCGTCCATCTCTCGGACGCCGACCGCGGAGCCGTTGCGGCAGCGGAAAAGTAACCAGTAAGCTGATGTAACAGGTGATGCAATAGAACTTAGGTTACGCATACCTCAGACCCGGAAGGACTCCAGAGATGACCACGGAGATCGTCGAGCCACCGGCCGAGATCCATCACTCGCACCGAGATGTCACCGGCGGCTGGCTGCGGCCCGCCACCTTCGGCGTGATGGACGGCCTGGTCTCGAACTTCGCACTGGTGGCAGGCGTGGTCGGTGGCGGGGCGACTGGCAAGGTGGTGATCGTGACCGGCCTGGCCGGTCTGGTCGCGGGCGCCTGCTCGATGGCCTCCGGCGAGTTCACCTCCGTGTCCTCGCAGACCGAGCTGATGCGGGCCGAGATCGAGGTCGAGCGGCGCGAGCTGCGGGTGAACCCCGACGACGAGCTCAAGGAGCTCGCCCTGATGTACGAGGCGAAGGGCCTGCGCCCCGAGCTGGCGGCCCAGGTGGCGCGCGAGCTGACTGCCGACCCGGCGGTCGCGCTCGACGTGCACGTCCGGGAGGAGCTCGGGGTCGACCCCAACGACCTTCCGTCGCCGTGGATCGCGGCCGGCTCGTCGTTCATCGCCTTCGCGTTCGGCGCGGTGATTCCGCTACTGCCGTTCCTCTTCGGCGCGTCCAGCGTGCTGCCGGCCCTGCTGCTGAGCGTGCTCGGCCTGGTGATCACCGGTGGCATCGTCGCCAAGATCACCGCCCGCCCGTTCTGGTACGGCGGCGGCCGCCAGTTGCTGCTGGGTAGCCTGTCCGCCGCCGTGACGTACGCGATCGGCCTCCTGGTCGGTACCTCACTGTCATGACCGGCAAGGGAAGACCGCTGCGCGTGACGGCCCTGGTGAAGCAGGTGCCGAAGGGCGAGCACGGCGGCAATCTCGACGCCGACGGGCGGCTCGTGCGTGAGGGTGCCGTCGCCGAGATGAATCCCTGGTGCCGCCGGGCCGTCGCCCAGGCTGTCCGACTGGCCGGTGAGTCGGGCGGCCGCAGTGCGGCCGTCACGATGGGCCCGCCAGTCGCGGTCGACGTACTGCGGGAAGCGTTGGCGTGGGGAATCGACGAAGCGGTCCACCTCAGTGATCCGGCGCTGGCCGGGTCGGACTGCCTCGTCACGGCTCGCGCGCTGGCCTCGACGATCGGCTTCCTGGGCCGGTCCGACCTGATCCTGGTCGGTGCGAGTTCGGTCGACGGCAGCACCGGCGCAGTCGGCGCGATGGTCGCCGAGTTGCTCGGCCTGCCTTACGCAGGCCCTGTCCTGGCGATCGACCCCGAGGATGACGGTACGACGCTCCGGGCCCGGGCGGTCGTCCAGCACGACGACTGGACCGAGTCCGTCGTGGTCGAACTGCCGGCCGTCGTGTCAGTGGCAGAGCGGTCCTGCCCACCGGCGAAGGCACCGGCCGACACCTGGCCGCCTGCCGACGCGGTCCGCCGGGTGACAACGGCCGACCTGACTCCCGGCCGTTGGGGGCTGACTGGAAGCCCCACCAGGGTGGCCGGCGTCCGCAGCGCGGCGCAGACAAGAGAGCCGGTGATCTTTCGCGGCACCCCGCGGATCCAGGTGGACCGGGCGATCGCCGAACTGCTTGCCCGCGGCTGCTTCGACGAGTCCGACCCACGGAGCGGCGTGGGCGAGACCGTCGCCACTGCCCGCTCGACGGCTGGACCCGAGGTCATTGTCCTGGTCGGCGCCGGTCCCGAGTCCGGTACTCGAGCGCTGCTCGGCGCGGCCGCTCAGCTGGCTGTCGAGGCCGCCGGATTCGTCACGGCTGTCCGCACCGCTGCAAGCGCAGAGGCCGCGGATCTCTCCAGCTGGGGTGCGGATGTCCTACTGACACTGACAAGCGACGAACCTCGCCAGGCCGCCGCGGCGCTCGCCGGCTGGATGGCCGGCAGGTCTCCCTGGGCCGTGCTCGGCGCCGCCCTGCCGTGGGACCGCGAGGTCCTGGCTCGACTGTCCGTCGCCTTCGGCGCCGGTCTGATGTCCGACCTGATCACCCTCACCACCCGATCCACCGACACCCACGCGCCGCGGCTGGCCGGGTTGAAGCCGTCGGGCGGAGGCACGCTGGCCGAGATCGTCAGTCACGGCTCCCCTCAGATCGCCACCTTGCGGACCGGTCTGCTGCCCCTGCGGAGGCCGCGGACCCCTGGGCAGCCGGCGATCCACGTGCTCGCTGTCCCGTCGGACCACTCGATCCAGCGGACGGACCGGCGTACCGGGAACGACGGGGATGCACTGGACCGGGCAGAGGTGGTGATCGGTGTCGGCCGCGGCGTGGACCCGGGCCGGTACGCCGAGCTGGAACCGATCCGGAGCCTCCTCGGCGCCGAGTTGGCGGCCACCCGCAAGGTCACCGACGAGGGCTGGCTGCCGCACGGCCGTCAGGTCGGTATCACCGGGCGGAGCGTGGCGCCGCGGCTGTACTTCGCGGTCGGCCTGTCCGGGAATCAGAACCACCTGGTCGGCGCAAGCCGGGCGGGAACCGTCCTGGCCATCAACAGCGACCCCGCGGCGGAGATCTTCGCGCACTGCGACGTCGGCCTGGTCGCGGAATGGCAGGAGGTGATGCCCTACCTCGTCGACGGACTGCGGAACCGTGCGGGCCGTGTCGATGCCTGCCGCGGCGGATAGCCTGTCCGGCATGGCTACGACCCGACGGACCAAAGCCGCAGGCACCGATGCCTGGCTGCTGCTGATCTACAAGGTGCCCAGCGACTCCTCGCGGGCGCGGGTGGCGGTCTGGCGGGAGCTGAAGCGGCTCGGTGGGTTCTACGTCCAGCAGGCGGTCTGTGTGCTGCCGGACCGTGAAGAGCTGCGGGCCGGGATGGCGAAGGTGCGGGAGAAGGTCGCCGAGCTCGGCGGCTCCAGCGTCTTCCTGACCCTCACCGACGTGGACGCCGACGCCCGCGACCAGTTCGTGGAGGGCTTCCGGAGCCAGTCGGCCAAGGAGTATGCGGAGATCGTCGAGGAGTGCGAGACCAAGTTCGTCAAGGAGATCGAGTTCGAGCGGTTCCGGGAGAACTACACCTTCGAGGAGGCCGAGGAGATCCGCCAGGACCTGGAGAAGCTGCGGCGCTGGCTGGCCAAGGTGGAGGGCCGCGACTGGATGGATGCCGAGGGCAAGGAACTGGCCCGGTCCAAGGTGGCTGACTGCGAACGGCTGCTGGAGGAGTTCGAGGCGGACGTCTACGAACGGACCGAGGGCAAGGTCTGAGCTCGGAACCCTACTTGCGCCTGGGCTTGCGCTTCGCCTTCGGCAGCGTCAGCAAGGCCTCGTCCGCGAGCGAGTAACCGTTCAGCTCCTCGCGGAGCTGGTTCATCCGGACGGTGTTGTCGAGCGACCGGTCGGGGTTCTGCGCGGCCACGGCGATCGTCAGCGCCTCCATCAGGATCAGCACGGTGGCCTGGCTGGTGAACGTGCCGGGGCGGCTCATCGCTGCGGACAGCACGACGTCGACCTCGTCGCGCAGCGCTTCGCCGAGGGTGTCCGTCAGCAGGATCACCGGCACCCCGACGGCAGTGCAGTGGTCCAGGACGACGCGGTTCTCGCGGTGCAGCCGGTTGTGTGCCATCACGATCACCACGTCCTGCGGCTCGAGCAGCAGCAGCCGGTCCGCCAGCCGGTAACCGGTCTCGGACGCGGGACGGGCCCGGTGTCCGATCCGGGTCAGGTGGGTCGCGATGTACTCGGAGACGCCACCGAGGCCGGCGAAGCCGCAGACCATCGTCTCCCGGGCGCCGTCGATCAGTTCCACCGCGCGCCGGAACTCGGCGGGATCGACGGTCCGTTCGGCCTCGGTCAGCAGCTCGATCTGGTCGCGCAGTGTCGCGCTCAGTACTGCCTCGGGGCCGTCGCCGATCGACTCGAGGCTGGCGTTCAGCCGGTTGGCGGGAGTCAGCAGGCTCTGCAGGTGGCCCTGTAGCGAACGCTTCAGACCAGGCAGTCCGTCGAAGCCGAGTGCCTTCGCGGTCCGGACCACGCTGGCATCGCTGGTGCCGGTGACCCGGCCGAGCTCCTCCGCGGAGGAGAAGGCTGCTTCCTGGGGGTGCGCGGACAAGTACTCGGCGATCCGCCGCTCGGTCGCGGTCAGTCCGCCGAGACGGGCCGCAACCCGCTCCTGGAGCGTCGGCGGTTTGGGCTCCGCAACAGACACGACGGTTCCTCCACCTCGCAGTAGTCCTGTCGGTAAGCACCGATCATGTCATCCGGCGTTCCGGATCACCGCCAGGTAAACGATGCCCGAACCCGTTGACAGCGATTGTAGCAATCACTACCGTCAGATGAATATTCGTAGTGAACACCACGAACATCGCGATTCCGGCAGCTTTCCCGTCCTCACTGGAGCGACTCCGTGACCCAGTTCTTGACGATCGACATCTCGGCGGCGGACGCCCGCGACCGGGGCCGCCAGTACGGCGAGGCCGCGCGCGAGCAGATCGCCCGGTCGCTGGCCTTCTACTCCGAGTCCGTACCGCGTAAGGCCGGACTGCCGTGGGAGGACGTCCTCGACCGGGCACCGGCCTGGGTGCCGGTGATCGACGGGTACCTCCCGGACATCGTGGCCGAGATCCGCGGGATCGCGGAGGGCGCCGGCCGTCGCTTCGAGGAGATCCTCGCGCTGAACAGCCGCGGTGAACTCACCCGCGGCAATCCGTTCACCTCCGGCCGGGACGACAGGGTTGCGGGCAGTCCGGACGGCACGGCCGACGAGGGCTGTACGTCGTTCGCGCTGCTTCCGCAGGCCAACGCGCTCGGCCATGTCTGGGCCGGCCAGAACTGGGACCTGTGGGAAGGTGTCGCCGACACCGTGGTGGTGCTGCGGATCGCCCAGCCCGGCAAGCCCACCATCGTCTGCCATGTCGAGGCGGGCCAGGTCGGCCGGCACGGCGCCAACTCCGCCGGCATCGCCCTGAACGCCAATGGCCTCGGGGCCGGCTTCGGCACCGGACTCGGTGTTCCCGGCACCTTCGTGCGCCGGAAGGTGCTCGAGAGCTGGGATCTGCACGACGCGCTGCAGGCGGTCTTCGGGGTTCGCCAGAGCCTGTCCAGCAACCTGCTGCTCACCCACCGGGAAGGTTTCGCCATCGACGTCGAGACCACCCCCGGCCGGCACGGCTGGATGTACCCGACCGACGGGTTGCTGGTGCACGGCAACCATTTCCAGGCGTTCATCCCGCCGCAGATCGACCAGTCGTACAAGCCATTCTCGGTGGATTCGCTCTACCGGGTGCCGCGGGTCGAGGAAGGCCTACGGGAAGCTCGTTTCGAAGGAACTACCGAGGCAGCGGTCGAGACCATCGTGCGGACCACGATGAGCGACCACTTCGGCCACCCCAACGCCGTCTGCCAGCACGCCGATCCGCGCCGGCAGGAGTTCGACCGCTACGCCACCATCGTGTCCAGCCTGGTCGATCTGACCGCGGGCACCTACCGGCTCACCCCGGGCCTGCCCTGCAGCCACAGCTACGAGCAGGCCCCCTGGAACCTCTACGACGGCCCCGGTCCCGAGGACCGTCCGCACGTCCCCGGCCCGGCGCAGACTCTCGCCGTCACCGGGTGAATCCCACCCCTGCAAGGCATCTTCGACTCGAGGAGCGAATGCCATGTTCCCCCCTGTCAAGGCAAGCACAGTCACCGCGAAAGCGCGGCGCTGTCTCGCCGTTCTCACCCTGACCGCCGCCGCGGTCGCCCTGTCCGGCTGTGGCGGCTCCTCTTCCTCCCCGGCCACGGGGGCCGCGCCGAACGCCGACCGCGCCGCGGCCGCCGCGGGAGTCGGCTCGGGCGTCAATGACGACCAGTGCGGCAAGCAGACCAGGACGATCAAGCACGACCTCGGCACCACCACGATCACCGGCAACCCGACCCGGGTGGTCGCGCTGGAGTACTCCTTCGTGGATGCGCTCGTCTCGGTCGGGATGGCGCCGGTTGGCATCGCCGACGACGACAAGGCGGACCGGATCATCCCCGGGCTGCGCAGCAAGATCGGCGACTACAAGTCGGTCGGCCTGCGGGCCACCCCGAACATCCAGGTGATCACCGCGCTGAAGCCGGACCTGATCCTGGCCGAGAGCGGCCGGCACAAAGCGATCTACGACCAGCTGTCCAAGATCGCGCCGACCGTCGCCTACCCCAGCCTGAACGGCAACTACCAGCAGGTGGTCGACAGCGAGATGTCCACCGCGATCGCACTGAACAAGTGCGACCAGATGAAGACCAGGCTGGCCGATCACGAGAAGATCCTCGCCGACCTGAAGACCAATGTCCCCGCCGACGACAAGCGCAAGGCGCTGTTCGTGGTGACCTCGGAGAAGGGTTTCACCGGCTACCCGCCGAAGTCCTATACCGCGGGCGTGCTGTCCCTGCTGGGAATCCAGTCGCCGCTGGCCGACGAGACCGGTGACGCATCGGTGTCGCTGACCCTGGAGACGCTGGTGTCGACCAAACCGGACGCTATGTTCATCGCCGGCCAGAACGGCAAGACGCTGGCCGACACCTGGGAGAAGAGCCCCCTGTGGAAGCAGGTTCCCGCGATCCAGAACAACGCGTCGTACCAGGTCGACCAGAACATCTGGTCCAGGTCGCGCGGGCTGCTGGCCTCCGAACTCATCGCCCAGCAGGCGATCGAGAATCTCTACGGGAAGTGACATGTCGGCCTCCACGGGCACTCTGCCCAAACCGGCCGACTCCGCGGACGCCCAGCGGCGTCCGCGGATCACCACCAACCGGCAGCGCGTTACCTGGGTGACGGCGGCGATGCTGGTGGTGCTCGTCGTGGGGATCGGCTGGAGCCTGTCGATCGGCAGCTCCCACATCGACCTGACCCAGCTGCCGAGCGCGATCTTCCGCGCCCGGACCACCGACGAGCTGATCGTGCAATCGATCCGGCTGCCACGGGTCGTGCTGGCGCTCTGCGTCGGCGCCGCCCTGGCGGTGGCCGGCGCGCTGATGCAGGCGGTCGCCGCGAACCCGCTGGCAGCCCCCGAGATCATGGGTGTCAACGCGGGTGCGGTTCTGGTCGTTGTCCTTGCGGTCACCGTGGTGCCGTCGCTGTCCGGTGCGCCGACGATCCTGCTGGCGTTCGGTGGAGCGGCCGCGGCGGGCGTCTCGGTGATGCTGCTGGCTGGTTCGGGCCGGGGCCGGGTCAGCCCGGTTCGGCTCGCGCTGGCCGGCGTGACGGCGAGCAGCCTGCTGATCTCGTTGACCCAGGTGCTGATCATCTTCGACGAGAACTCCACCGACAGCGTGTTGTTCTGGCTGGTCGGCGGCGTCAACTACGCCGGTTGGCACGACGTCCGCATCCTGCTTCCGTGGCTGGTCCTCGGCCTGGTCGGTGCGTTCGCGATGGCCCGGCCGCTCAACCTGCTGGCGCTCGGCGACGACATGGCCCGCGGGCTGGGCCAGAACGTCGAACGGACCCGGTTGCTCGGGTCGGCGCTGGTGATCGTGCTCTGCGGTGCGGCAGTGTCCGTGGCCGGTCCGGTCGCGTTCATCGGTCTGATCGTGCCCCATATCGTCCGCCGGCTGGTCGGTTCCAGCTATGTGGTGCTGCTGCCGCTGTGCGCCCTCGGGGGCGGGGCTCTGGTGCTCTACGCGGACATCGTGTCCCGGTACGTGAAGCCACCCTTCGAGGTGCCGGCCGGAGTCGTCACGGCTCTGATCGGCGCACCGATCTTCGTCTACCTCGCGCGTCGGCAGAAGGTGACGTCATGACGAGCACGATCGTCGCGCAGAACATCCGCCGGACCTCGCTCGCGCGGCGCCATCCCGCGATCCTGATGGGGTCGCTCGGGGTGCTCGCGCTGGTGCTGAGTTTCTACGGTCTCAGTGTGGGTGCCACCGAGGTATCACTGGGCGACGTACTGCGGGCGCTGGTCGGTGACACCTCGACCCAGGCTTCGCAGATCGTGATCGACTTCCAGTTGCCGCGAGTTCTGCTCTGCTGGCTGGTCGGTACTGCGCTCGCCGTGTCCGGCGCGGTCATGCAGGGGGTGATCCGCAACCCGCTGGCGGCGCCGGACATCATCGGCGTCACCAAGGGCTCCGGTTTCGCCGGAATGTTGCTGCTGCTCGCGATTCCCGGCCTGCCGGTGGTCGCTGTCGTCCCGGCGGCCTTCGTGGGTGGCCTGGTGGCCGCGGGGATGGTCTACCTGTTCGCCTACCGGGGGGGCGCCTCACCGATCCGGATCGCGTTGGTCGGTATCGCGGTCAGCGCCGCGTTCGAAGCGGGGATCCGGTTCCTGCTGGTTCGCAACCCGTTGGATGTCAGCGCCGCACTGATCTGGCTGACCGGCAGCCTGTTCGGCCGGTCGATGACTTCGGTCCTCGAGATCCTGCCGTGGGTGCTCGTGCTGGTTCCGCTGATCATCGTGTGGGCCCGCAAGCTCGACGTACTCGGTCTCGGTGACGACCTGGCGGCCGGGCTGGGGGAGCCGGTCGAGAGGACCCGCAGGATGCTGCTGTTCTTCGCCGTGGTGCTGGCGGCTTCGGCTGTCGCGGTGTCCGGCACGATCGGCTTCGTCGGCCTGATCGCACCGCACATGGCCCGCCGCGTGTTCGGTGGCAAGCACTTCGCGTCGATTCCGGCCGCCGCGCTCTTCGGCGTCCTGCTGATGCTGATCGCCGACATGCTCGGTCGTGGTCTAGCGCCACCGCTCGAAATACCCGCCGGTCTGGTGACAGCCGTCGTCGGGGGCCCGTACTTCCTCTATCTGCTCGTGAAGACCGGAAAGTAGGAGATTCCCCATGCGTCTGCAGGCACAAGGCGTCCAGCTGGCCTATGACCGCACCGTCATCGCCAACGACCTGACGCTGACCATCCCGGACGGCAAGGTCAGCGTGCTGATCGGGCCGAACGGCTCAGGTAAGAGCACCGCGCTCCGGGCCCTCGCCCGGTTGCTGCCACCCGCCAAGGGCAGCGTGATCCTGGACGGCAAGTCGATCCAGGACACCCCCACGAAGGAAGTGGCCCGGCTGCTGGCGATCCTGCCGCAGGTCCTGGTCACGCCGGAGTCCATCTCGGTGGAGGACCTGGTCTGGTTCGGCCGCCACCCGCACCGGACCTCCTTGAAGGTGCCCAGCGCGGCAGACAAGGAAGCCGTGGAGTGGGCCCTGAGCGTCACCAGTACGGCAGAGCTGCGGCACCAGCACGTCGACCAGCTGTCCGGTGGTCAGCGCCAGCGGGTCTGGATCGCGCTCTGCCTGGCGCAGGGGACCGACCTGATCCTGCTGGACGAGCCCACGACGTACCTCGATGTCGCCTACCAGCTCGAGGTGCTCGACCTGCTGCACCAGCTCAACCAGGAGCAGGGCAAGACGGTCGTGATGGTGCTGCACGACTTCAACATGGCGGCCGAATACGCCGACCACGTGTTCGTGATGAAGTCCGGCGCGCTGGTCACCGAGGGTGCGCCTGAGGACGTCTTCACCTACGACATCATCCGGGAGGTGTTCGGGGTGGATGCGAAGGTCATCCCGCATCCGGTCAGCGGCAAGCCGATGTGCATCCCGCTCCGGGCCGGTTTGCGGAACCGTGCAAATCTGGCTGTGGCGACCGGATGAACGCGACCGAGGGGACCAGGGCATGACGGAACAGATCCTGACCGAACCAGTCACGCCGGCGGCGATCGCAGGTCGTTCGGAGCAGGTCGCGCCGCTGTTGCGCCGGCATCTCCCGATCACGCCGTTCCTGCGGTTCGAGGCGTTCAGCGAGGAGCTGGGCGCGGAGGTGCTGGTCAAGTGTGAGCATCTCCAGCGGACCGGGTCGTTCAAGGCGCGGGGCTCGATGGCGAAGATCCTCACGCTGTCGGACCAGCAGCGCGAGCGCGGCGTGGTGACGGCGTCCACCGGCAACCACGGGCTCGGCGTCGGCAATGCGCTGGCCGCGCTCGGCGGCCGCGGCATCGTCTACCTGCCCGAGAACGCGTCGGCGAGCAAAGTCGCCGCGCTGCGCCGGCTCGGCCTGGAGATCCGTGCCGAGGGTACCGATTCCGGAGTACTCGAACCGAAGGCCCGCGCCTACGCCGCGGAGCACGGCCTGGTCTACGTGCCGCCGTACAACGACCCGGAGATCATCGCCGGGCAGGGCACGGTCGGGGTGGAGATCCTCGAACAGCTGGCCGGCGGCCGGCTCGACGCGGTTGTCGTCGCGGTGGGCGGTGGCGGTCTGGTCAGCGGTGTCGCCTCGGTCCTCAAGCGGCACTGTCCGGACCTCCGGGTGTACGGCGCGTCGCCGGTGCGGGACTCCGCCATGGCGTCATCGGTGGAAGCGGGCGAGATCGTCCAGGTCGACGCGCGGGCGACCTTGTCGGACGGGACCGCGGGGAGCGTCGAGCCCGGCAGCATCACCTTCGAGCTGTGCCGCGAGCTCGTCGACGACTGGATCCTGGTCGGCGAGGACGCGATCAGCGCCGCACTGCGGATGGTGATCGACACCGAGCACCAGCTGATCGAGGGTTCGGCCGCGATGGCGTTCGCGGCCGCACGCGCCCGGCGTACCGAGCTGGAAGGTCAGCGGGTAGCGATCGTGTCCTGCGGCGGCAACATCTCGGCGAGCACTCTGGTGGCCGCGCTGGCCTGACCCCTCCGGCGCGCGCGGCGGCGCCCGAAGAGACCCCGGCCCTCGGTCTCTTCGGGCGCTTCGCCCTGCCTAAAAGTTGCCCTAGGCAAATAAATCGGGCCATCCGTTGACACTGAAAGAACAACGTAACTATCGTTAAATGAAGCATATGTTGCATCAACCGAAGGAAGTGAGAGATGGACGCGGCAACGTGGGGCCTCATCATCGCGACGTTCGTCGCGTGTTTCGTGGAGATGGTCGAAGCCACCACGATCGTGATGGCGATGGGCTACACCCGCAGCTGGAAGTCGGCGCTGGTCGGCACTCTGGCGGCGCTCGGCGCCCTGGCGGTGGTGACGGTGTTCGCCGGCTACGCGCTGGCCAACTGGTTGCCGGAATCGGCGCTGCAGTTGGCGATCGGCGGACTACTGCTGATCTTCGGGTTGCAATGGCTGAGAAAGGCGATCCTGCGGTCATCGGGCCGAAAAGCCGTGCATGACGAGGCGGCGATCTACAAGGAGGAGGTCGCGGCGGCGAAGGCCGCGGGCCAGAGCACGGGCAGCATCGACATGTTCTCCTTCATGGTGTCGTTCAAGGGCGTCTTCCTGGAAGGTATGGAGGTCGTCTTCATCGTGATCACCTTCGGCCTGAACGCGGACAACATTCCGGGTGCCAGCGCCGGTGCGCTCGCTGCTGTCGTCGTCGTGCTGATCATCGCGATCGTGCTGCGCCGGCCGCTGTCGATGATCAACGAGAACCTGCTCAAGTACGGCGTCGGCCTGCTGCTGGCGTCGTTCGGAACCTACTGGGCGGTGGAGGGTATCGGCATCTTCCGTGGCGATCGCGAGAGTCTCGACTGGCCCGGTCACGACCTGGCGATCCTCGGCCTGCTGGTCACGTGGCTCGTGCTCAGCCGGGTCTTCGTCGCCGTCCTGAAGACCCCCGCGGCCCCGGCCGCCCGGGAAAACGTCGCAGTGGAGGTGGAGAAATGAAGTTCCTGAAGTCCTTCGGTCAGTTCTGGTACGACTTCATCATCGGTGACGACTGGAAGATCGCCGTCGCCGTGGTGCTCGCACTGCTCGTGCTGTTCGCGGCCATGAAGGCGGAGCTGTTCGGCGACACCGGACTGACCCTGCTGGGCGGTGTCGCGGTCGTGGTGGCGTTCGCGATCAGCCTGGCCATCGATGTCCGTCCGAAGCGGCGGTGAGGGCTCTGTTGCCCTTGCCCTGTTGACGCCCGGCCCCACATGTGACCCCTGCCCATGTGGGGCCGGTGCACGTCCACGACCGGCTTGATGTAGTGAACACAACGCCATTCATGAATCTCGTAGTATCTGCTACAGTCGAACCGAGGTGCCCGACCAGACGAATCGGAGGATCCAGACGTGATTGCTGACTCCCGACGACAGGGGAGGTCCCGGTGATGCGAGGCGCCGCCGAAACTGTTCTCGCGCTGCTGCCGTCCGATGTCCAGTACGGTGACGTCCGGGTGGTCCGGCGGACCCACGAGCAGGTACTGGTCGAGCTCGACGGCCCGGGTGAGGTGGGTTACGACGACTCCCTGGGGCTGGGGCTGCGAGTCGTGATCGGCGGGCACTGGGGCTTCGCCGCGACGCACCGGCTGGACCCGCGGGGGCTTGACGCCGTGATCGCCCAGGCCGTCGGCCAGGCTCGCGCCGCCGGCGGTGGTGGTCACGTCTGCCTCGGCGAACGCGTGACGACACGGGACACCTGGTCGTCGCCGATGGTGGTGGACCCTTTCACCGTCCCGCTGTCGACCAAGCTCGACCTGCTGGCAGCCACCGTGAAGGAGGCTGAGACCGCGGGACCGCTGGTCCAGCAGATCGAGGCGTCGGTGGACTTCTACCGCGATGAGAAGGTGTTCGCCAACACCGAAGGCGCGCTGATCGAGCAGACCCTGACCGAGAGCGGCGGCGGCCTGATGGTGAACGCCGGCGACGGCAACGACGTACAGCGCCGCTCTTTCCCGCAAGGTGTGCCGCGGCAGATCCGCGGTCAGCGCGGCGATTTCGCCACGGCCGGCTTCGAGCACGTGCTGTCGCTCGGCCTGCCGGAGAACGCGGCCCGGATCGCCTCGGAGGCGGTCGCGCTGCTGACCGCCCCGCAGTGTCCCGACGAGGTCACCACACTTGTTGCCGGTAGCAACCAGCTTGCGATGGTCCTGCACGAGTGCGCGGGCCACCCGATGGAGGCCGACCGCGCCCTCGGTACCGAGGCCAGCCTGGCCGGCGGCACCTACGCCACGCCCGAGCGGCGCGGCACCTTCCGCTGGGGCTCGCCGATCGTCTCGGCCTACGCCGACGCGACCATCCCCGGTGCGCTCGGTTCCTTCGGGTACGACGACGAGGGCATCCCGGCTCAGCGCACCCAGCTGGTGAAGGACGGCATCTTCCTGGGGTACATGTCCGGACGGGAGTCCGCGGCAGCACTCGGCGATGAGCCGACTGGTGCGTCGCGAGCCGATGGCTGGCAGCGGCTACCGCTGGTCCGGATGACCAACATCTGTCTCGAGCCGGGCGACTCCTCCCTGGCTGAGATGATCGCGGGGACCAAGCGCGGCATCCTCGTCGACACCAACCGGGGCTTCTCGATCGACGACCAGCGGATGTCCTTCCGGTTCCAGACCGAGGTCGGCTGGGAGATCCGCGACGGCAAGGTGGGCCGGTTGCTGAAGAACTGCACCTACCAGGGCGTCACACCACAGTTCTGGGCCGGACTGGACGCTCTCGGCGGGCCGGACGAGTGGCAGGTGCACGGCGTCCCGTCCTGCAACAAGGGTGAGCCCTTGCAGGTCGCCCATGTCGGTCACGGCACCGTGCCAGGCCGCTTCCAGAGTGTGCAGGTGGGACGATGAGCATCGATCAGGCCCAGGTCGAGCAGGCGCTGGAAATCCTCGGCGAGGGCACCCGGCTCGACGTCCTCGGCGAGAACGCCGACCTGCTGCGCTACGCGGAGTCCGAGATCACCGCTCAGCACAGCGAGCGCCGGCTCCGCGTCCGGGTCCGGATCAGCCGGGACGGCCGTGCGGTGGCCGGTTCGCTGGAGACGCTCGAGCCCGCGGCTGTCCGTGTCCTTGCCGATCGCCTGACCGCCGCTCTCGCTGAACTGCCGCCCAGTCCTGCCCATGCCGCTGCCGGCTCCGCTGCCGACCTCTCGGCCGAGACGCCCGAGGTTCCGGCTGCCCGTTCGGTGCTCGAGTCCGATCCTGCGGTCCGCCACCGGTGGTTCGCCACCGTGCGCGACGGCCTCGACCCCTCCACCCGACTCGGCGGCGCCATCCGGTACGACGTACTGGACCGGGTGGTCGCCGATTCCACTGGGCTGTTCCGGGCCGAGACGTTGACCAAGGCATCGATCCAGGCCATCGCCAAGCAGGACGGCCGATCCGCGAGCGTGAAGCTGATGCATCGCGACGCCGACCAGATCCCGATCGAGGAGATCCCCGGCCGGTTGCGGCAGGCTTTGATCCCGCTCCCCTTCGGAGAGGCCCACCACGGCACCTGCCGGGTGCTGCTGAAGCCGCAGGCCGTCAACAGTCTGATCGCCACCTACGGCTACGCGGCCCTGGGTGCGAACGGTTACGCCACCGGCCGATCGGCGGTGTCGGGACGTCTTGGCGAGCAGGTCGTGAGCGAGCTGATCACCCTGGTCGACGACGGTACCGACCCCGACGGGCTGGCCAGCGCCTTCGATGCTGAGGGCAACGTCCGGCGCAGGACCCCGCTGATCGAGCGGGGCGTGCTCAAAGGCGTCGTGTCGGACCGACGCCGCGCCAGTCTGACCGGCGGGGTGCCGACCGGTCACGCAGTGCCGGACGGCTGGCGGTTCGGGGGCGACCCGGTTCCCTCCCACCTGTTGCTCGCGCCCGGTGAAGCCGCCGATGACGAGCTACTTGCCGAGTGCGGCAGTGGGCTGGTGGTGAACCGGCTCGACTACCTTCGGGTGCTGCATCCGAAGGAGACCCTCGTCACCGGCACCACTCGCGACGCGACGTACTGGGCGGAGAACGGGAAGGTCGTCGCCTGGCACCCGCAGTTGCGGTTCACGTTCCGGATGGACGAGGTGCTGAACGCCGTTCTGGGAATCGGCTCCGTTCGCGAGCGTTGCGACCAGACCTTCATGGAGAGCGTCGTCGTCCCGTCGCTGCTGATCGACGCCGGCCCGCTCGTCCTCCCCTGAACCAGCAGCGCCCCGCGCATCGCGTGCTCATAAACCGGCGCGGGGCGCTGCTGCTCCACCTCCAGCGAGGCTGCTGTCCGATCGCGGACTCGGCCCCGCCGACATCGTCCATCCTGGACACGACAAGTCCTTCCGGATGGCCAGTTCTGAGAGGTCGATGTGAAACAAAGTGTGGGGCGGATGTCGAGCCTGGTCGAGGAGCCACCGGACGTCGATCTTGCCACCGCGGCGCGGTTCCTGCGTACGCGGTACGGGATCGACGCCGAGTTGCAGGCGTTGCGGAGTGAGCGGGACCTGAACTTCCTGGCAGTCGCCGGGGACGGGCGGCAGCTCGTGCTCAAGGTGTCGAACTCCGGTGACGACGCGGGGCAGATCGCGATGGAGAGCGCGGCGATGCGACATGTCGCGCTGGTCGATCCGCGGCTGCCGATTCCACGGATCATCGATGCTGTCGATGGCGCGCAGGTGGTGACTCTGCAGTCCGCGGACGGTCGGATGCATCAGGTCCGGGTGATGACGGTGATGGCGGGTGCGGTCGGCGATCTCGCGGTTCTGCCGGAGCGGTTCGCCGCCGACTTCGGCGAGGTCTGCGGGCGGCTGACCCGGGCGCTGCAAGGGTTCGGTCACCCCGCGGCGGATCGCCGGCTGGACTGGGATCCGCGGCTCGTCACGGCTCTGCGGCCGTTCGCGCAGCAATTGCCGGACAGCGACCGCCGGGTGCCGATGGAGAAGTTGCTGGATCGCTTCGAAGGTCTGGAGGAGGCGACCAGGAGGCTGCCGGCGTTCGTTCTGCACGGCGATGTCACCTTGAGCAACGTCCTGATCGACGCGGACGGGATCTC
>NZ_DASRXP010000165.1:0-10435 GCF_035687465.1 Kribbella sp. | reverse complement strand
AGTACCGTCCGACGTACTTCTCGGCCGTGCCGACCATCTACTCGCACCTGGTGTCGCAGCCCGATGACGTGGTGGCCGACACCTCCTCGATCCGGTTCGCGATCTGTGGCGCGGCTCCTGCCTCGATGGAGCTGCTTGCCGCGACCGAGGAACGCTTCGGCTTCGGACTCGTGGAGGGCTACGGCCTGACCGAGGGCACTTGTGCGTCGACGGCGAATCCGGTGGGCGGCGTACGCAAGGCCGGCACTGTCGGCTTGGCCCTGCCCGGGCAACGGGTGGCGATCGCGGCTCCGGACGGCACGCTCGTGCCGACGGGGGAGCGCGGCGAGGTCGTGATCCAGGGCGCCAACGTGATGCAGGGCTACCTGAACCGGCCCGAGGCGACCGCCGACGCACTCGGCGACGGCTGGCTGCACACCGGCGACGTCGGCATCCTCGACGAGGACGGCTATCTGCGGATCGTCGACCGGATCAAGGACATGATCATCCGCGGCGGCGAGAACATCTACCCCAAGGAGATCGAGACCGTCCTGCACAGTCACGCGGGCGTCCTCGAGGTCGCCGTCGTCGGCGCCCCGCACCCGGTGTACGGCGAAGTCCCGGTCGCCGTGGTCGCGGCGTACCCGGATGTGGTCGTCGAGGTCGACGAACTCCTCGCGCTCTGCCGGACGAAGCTCACCAAGATCAAGGTCCCGGTGGCGATCCACCTCGTCGAGGCGATCCCGAAGAACCCGGTCGGCAAGCCCGACAAGCCCGCCATCCGCAAGTCTCTCGAGCACTGAGGAGCATCGTCATGGGATTCACGAAACCCTCGGTTCCCCCGGTGGAGCCGGACAAGGTGTACGACCTGCCGTACCTGGAGCGGATCAAGATCCTGTCCCGCTACTGGGCCGAGGAGGGCTTCGGGTCGCCGAAGATCTTCCACGTCATCTACGTCGTCAAGTTGCTGTTCCTCTACGCGGCCGGCGGCTACCTGGTCGGCACCCTCACCTCGGGGTTCGACCCGTTCCAGCCGAACGAGTTCTGGACCGAGCCGGTGCTCTACCAGAAGTTCATCCTGTGGACCGTGCTGCTCGAGGTGATCGGCGTGGCCGGTTCCTGGGGCCCGCTGGCCGGCCACTTCAAGCCGTTCACCGGCGGCTGGCGTACCTACGGCCGGGTGGACACGATCCGCGAACCACCGTGGCCCGGCAAGGTGCCGTTGACCGACGGCGACCGCCGTACTCCGGCTGACGTCGCCCTGTACCTCGCGATCATCGTCAACCTGGTGTTGTCGTTGGTCCTGCCGTCCGTCGACGAGGGTGACCTCACCGCACTCGGGTTCACCGGAGGCCGCGTTCCGCCAGTGCTGATGATGATCCTGGGCGCACTGCTGATCGTGCTCGGCCTGCGGGACAAGGTGTTCTTCCTGCAGGCCCGCGGCGAACAGTACCTGCCCGCGATCGCGTTCTTCGCCCTGTACGGCGCCGTCGATATGATCGTCGCACTCAAGCTGCTGATCGTCGTGGTGTGGGTCGGGGCCGGCTTCTCGAAGTTCGGCAAGCACTTCGGCATGGTCGTCCCGCCGATGGTCAGCAACACCCCGTGGGTCCCGTTGAAGGCGATGAAGCGCATCAACTACCGGAGCTTCCCCGAAGACCTGCGGCCGTCGCACAGCGGCAATCTGCTGGCCCATGTCGGCGGCACGCTGGTCGAGATCGTCGCGCCGCTGGTGTTGCTGTTCTCCACGAACCGGACGGTGACGATCGTGGCCGTCGTCCTGATGATCTGCTTCCACCTCTTCATCACGTCGACCTTCCCACTGGCCGTGCCGCTGGAGTGGAACGTGCTGTTCGCCTTCGGGGCCGGGTTCCTGTTCCTCGGCAATCCCAACTGGGACGGGTTCGGCGTCGCTGACATGACGCCGTGGCTCCTTGCGCTGACGGTCGCGGCCCTGCTGTTCTTCCCCGTACTGGGCAACCTGCGACCCGACCTCGTGTCCTTCCTGCCGTCGATGCGCCAGTACGCCGGGAACTGGGCGTCCGCGACCTGGGCGCTCGCTCCTGGTGCGGAGCAGCGGTTGAACGATCGGTTGGTGAAGCCGGCCCCGATGGTCGTCGACCAGGTCACCGAACTGCTCGGCAGCCGGGACGCCGCCGAACTCGCGCTCTACCAGGTGATGGGCTGGCGGTCGCTGCACAGTCAGGGCCGGGCGCTGAACTCGATCCTGATCGATCAGCTCGGCGACGACCTGAATCACTATGCGATCCGCGAAGCTGAGTTCATGACGAACTGCATCGTCGGCTTCAACTTCGGCGACGGGCACCTGCACGACCACAGGTTCATCGCCTCGATCCAAAAGCGCTGCGGCTTCGAGCCCGGCGAGTTCATCGTGGCCTGGATCGAGTCCCAGCCGGTGCACAAGAGCTACCAGCGGTACCTGGTGATCGATGCGGCCCTCGGCATCGTCGAGCGCGGCACCTACCAGGTCGCCGACGCGGTGGCCGAGCAACCGTGGCTGCCCAACGGACCGATCCCGCTGACCGTCGAATGGCGTCTGGAGGGCTACCAACGCGTCAGCCACCCCCGCCCGGCCGCGGTCGCACAGCCTGAGCCGGCTACGCCGGAGGCAGGATCATGACCAGGGCAGTTGTGGTCGGGAGTGGGCCGAACGGCTTGGCCGCGGCGCTCACGCTCGCCAAGGCCGGGGTGGACGTCAGCGTGCTCGAGGCCGCCGATCGCCCCGGTGGGGGCACTCGGAGCAGCGAGCTCACGCTGCCCGGACTGATCCACGACGAGTGCTCCGCCTTCCACCCGCTGGCCGTCGACACGCCGTTCTCCCGGTCGGTCGATCTGACGCAATACGGCCTGACCTGGCGGTGGCCGGAGGTGCAGTACGCGCATCCGTTGGATGGTGGTCGCGGCGCCGCCGTACTGCGGTCTGTCGCGGACACCGCCGCATCGCTGGGATCTGACGGGCGCCGGTGGCAGCAGGTGTTCGGTCCGTTGACCGAGCGGTTCGACCGGATCACGGCGGACTTCCTGCGGCCCGTCGTTCGGGTGCCGTCTCACCCGATCGCGATGACCCGGTTCGGCGCGCTGTCCGCCGTACCGGCTGCGGTTCTCGCCAAGGCTTGGTCGACGGACGAGGCGCGGGCGCTCTTCGGAGGTGTCGCGGCGCACGCGCTGCGACCGTTCTCGGCTCCCTTCTCGGCGGCGATCGGGGTGGCACTCGGTACGGCGGCGCACGCCTACGGCTGGCCCGTCGCGGAAGGGGGATCGGCGGCGATCAGCCGGGCGATGATCGCGGCGCTCGAGGAGCACGGTGGCAAGGTAGAGACCGCTGTGCGGATCGAGTCGCTGGAGCAGGTTGGCGATGCTGATCTCGTCCTGCTGGACGTCGCGCCGAGTGCTGCCGTCCGGATAGTGGGAGAGAAGATGCCGGCCCGGATCCGGCGGGCGTTGCTTCGGTACCGGCATGGGCCGGGGGTGTTCAAGGTCGACTTCGCCCTGTCCGGTGACGTGCCGTGGACTCATGAGGCCTCGCGGCGCGCCGGTACGGTCCACGTGATCGGGGACTTCGCGGAGTTGGCCCGTGCGGAACAGGACGTGGTGTCCGGCCGGATGCCGGGCCGGCCGTACCTGCTGGTCGGGCAGCAGTACCTTGCCGACAGGTCCCGCGCCGACGGCAGTCTGCGGCCGTTGTACACCTACGCGCATGTGCCCAGCGGCTACCGCGGTAACGCGACCGAGTTGATCGAGGCTCAGATCGAACGCTTCGCTCCCGGCTTCCGCGACTTGATCGTGGCCCGATCCGTGCGGACGGTCGGGCAACTGGAAGAACACAATGCGAACTACATCGGCGGCGACGTCACCACGGGCGCCAACACCGCACGGCAGTTGATCTTCCGCCCACGCGTCTCACTGAAGCCTTATGGGCTCGGGGTTGCTGGCGTGTACCTGTGCTCCGCGGCGACCCCGCCCGGTGCGGGCGCCCATGGAATGTGCGGCTACAACGCCGCCCGCGCGGCCTTGGCGGGCCTGAGATGACGCGAGCACCGGCCTCTGTGAACGGCAGTCTTCGGCAGTTGGCCGGTGGGATGCCGGAGGGCCGAGCCTTTCTGGTGGTGGCAGCCGAGGATCCGCCTGCGCTGCCGCGGTTCGAGGAGCAGTTGCGGGTCCTCCAGATCGCGTCGGCGTGGCAACATCTGCCGGGTCTGTACGTCGGCCTCGTCGCGCTACGCCCGGACAGTCTCGACCGGGTGGTCGACCTGCTGCGGCGCAATGCGACGGGCCGCGTCGGCATCAGTCCGCTGTATGACGATGTCGACCGGCTCGAGCTGGCCTTCAGATTGGCCCAGACCGCGTTGGCGGCATCGACAGTTGCGGATCCTGTGACCGTCTTCGACCGGGTACCGCTGACTATGACCGTGCTCGCCGACGCCGAGGTCGCGCAGCGCGTAGTACAGGTTGTGCTGGGCGGCCTCGAGGACCTTTCTCCCGACGACCGCGACGTGCTCCTCGACACCTTGGCTGCGTGGTCAACGCACAACGGCTCCGCCAGCGAGACCGCCGGCCATCTGTACGTCCATCCGAACACCGTCCGCTACCGGCTCCGGCGGCTCGAAGAACGCACCGGCCGTTCGCTCAGCAATCCCCGCGCGGTCGCCGAACTGGTCCTGGCCCTGGAGGCGGTCAGAGCAGCTTAAGGATGCTCTTCTTGGCGGGTGAGCGCTTCCAGCGCGGTGCGCAGGGCGGTGCGGGAGGTGACGCCGAGCTTGGGGTAGACCCGGTGAAGGTGGGAGCCCACCGTGCGGTGGGACAGGAACAGCCGTTCGGCGATCTGTTTGTTGGTCAGTCCGGTCGCGGCCAGATCGGCGATCTGGCGTTCCTGCGCGGTTAGGGGAGACGCGGGGCTCTCGGTCCGGACGCCGGACGTGACGCCGGCTGCGCGGAGCTCCTCGCGGACCCGCTGGGCGAAGCTCTCGGCGCCGATCCGGTCGAAGGTCTCCAGGGCGGCGCGGAGGTGGACCCGGGCCAGCGTCGTGTCATGAGTGCGGCGAAGCCATTGTCCGTAGGCGAACTGGACGCGCGCGTGTTCCCAGGGAAACCGGATGGCGTCGGGATCCGCTAGGGCCACTTCGAAAAACGCTCCGGCCTCGTCGTCGTCGGCCGTCAGGGCTGCCGAGCCGGTGATCATCAGTGCGATGCGCGGGCCGATCCGCTGCAGTCCGGCCTGCTGGGCGGCGGCGACATGGGCGCGGGCCTGGTCGAGGTGACCGGAGCGGACCGCTGCCTCGACCAGATCGAGCACGACCCACCGGCCCGGAATGCCGGCGCTCGGAGCGCCTGGCGGGGCGATGCGCGAAACCTGGACCAGAGCCTCTTCGAAGTCACCCTGCCCCATAGCCGAAAGGTGGCCTGCTGACCGGGCGTAGGCCTCTGTCACCCCCATCCCGCGAGCCGCTGCCCAGTTCGTGGTCTCGGTACGGCGGGACCTGGACAGATCCGCATTGCCGCGCAGGGCCGCACCCGAGGCCAGCAACGCCCGGATCTGGCCCTCCCAGAAGTGGTAGCCGTAGACCGCGGCCAGATCCAGTCCCTCCTGTGCCAGGCGCTCGGCCTCGTCCCACCGCCCGTGCACATAGGAGTTCTGGCAGAGCAGCATCAGCCCGGGGATGACCATGGCGATCGCGCCGCCGTCGCGCTCCCGCGCGATCATCCGCGTGACCAGATAGCGGTAGTCGGACAGGACGTCCATCGCGCTGGCGGCGAAGGCCAGCGGCATGAGCTGCCAGGGTGCCGCGTCGGTGGGGAGCGCGGCGAACGCTTCAGCGAGGCCGTCACGAATCGCCTCAGCGGTGTGGGTCGGATCGACGTAAGCGTCGTGGCACAGGCGGAACGGGACGACGGTTTCCGGATCGAACCGGGCCATGGCCTTGTCGAGGAGCTCCCACGGCTCCGGCCGGAGGGAGTAGAGGCTGACCAGCAGCAGCGCATAGAGAATCCCGTCGCTGTCCCATCCGTGCTCGCTGTTCGCCTCATAGACGGCCTCGTCGAGCGCTTGGGTCAACAGCCGGTAGGCGGCGTCGACATCGCCCTCCTGATTGGTGAGCAGGTGGGCAGTGGTGGCGAAGACCAGCCCGGTAGGCGTGTCCGGTGCCTGACCGGCGTCGGCCAGCAACCGGGCGACCTCGTCGAGCTGACCGGTGATGCCGGCCAGATAGGCCGCCTCGGTCAAGCGCCGGGATCGATCGACCGCCTGCGGGCTGAGCTCGGCTGCCCGGATGAGCGCGGTCACCGCAGTGGATGCCGCCGTCCGCCGCAGGTCGCGGATCGCCGCCTGATCCAAATCTTGGTTCGCCCGCCAGGCGGACATCGCGGCCTCGTCCAAGGCCCGGGCCACCGCTTCGTCCGGTCCGGTCGCGGCCTCGGCCAGATGCCAGGCGCGGCGCTCGGGGAATCCGGCCATCGCCGTGGCCAGGGTCTGGTGCGCGTTGCGGCGTTCAGTTGGCGGGGTCTGGTGCACGATCGCCGAGCGGATCAGCGGATGCCGAAACCAGATGCGGCGGCCACCGGCATCGGCCTGCACCAGGTTCGCCTCGACTGCGGGGGCGAGCTCGTCGCCGTCCGCCGGCCCTTTGATCGCGGCCAGGCTGACGTCCGGCTCCAACGCCACCTGCAGCAGCACCTCTCGGGTTGCCGCGGGCAGTGTTCGGATGTCCTCGGCGAAGGCGACCTTCAGCCGCCCGGACAGCGGCAGGATTTCCGGGAGCGGGTCCTGGCCGGAGCGCTGCCGGTCGTCCAGCAACGCCGGTAGCTCCCGCAGTGCGAGCGGGTTGCCGGCGGCCTCGGCCAGCAGTCGCCGCCGTACCGGAGGTGCCAGTCCGGGCCAGTGGATGTCCAGCAGTTCGCCTGCCGATCGCGCGCCGATCGGCCCGAGGACGCGTTCTTGCACCTGGATGTGGTCGAGGGGAGCACCGGCACCCGTTCGCGCGGTCACCAGGATGGCGATCGGGTCCTGGCCCAAGCGACGGGCTGCGAACCCCAGCGTCTTCGCGCTGACGGGATCGATCCAGGGAAGGTCGTCGACGATCAGCAGGAGTGGCGATTCGCGGGCGACCCCGCTGAGGAGATCGAGAACCGCGGTGGCGACGAGCGGATCCGGTGACAGGCCAGGGGTGAGGTTCAGGATCTGCTGGAGGGCGTTGCGGTGCGGGCGAGTGAGCCGGGCCACCCGGTCGCGTAGTGGGTAGACGAGTTGGTGCAAGGCCGAGTAGGTCAACCCGGCCTCGGACTCCGAACCGAAGGCGCGCAGGATCCGCAGTCCGCGGGCGGTGGCCCCTGCTGCCGCGGCGTCCAGGAGCGCGGTCTTGCCGACGCCCCGATCGCCGCGCAGCAGCAGGACGGGGAGCGTCGAGGTGGACCGCTCGAGCAGTGCGTCGATCCGCTCCAGTTCGGCCGCGCGCCCCACCAGGTCTGACTTCACTTCGTCCATCCCTTCGCCTTGCGGTCTCTCTGCCAGCATCCGAGCCGTCCGGGCACATGTCTATGTACGTGGCCACAGCGTTTGGCGGCGTCACCAGTGGTGGGAACCACTGTCGCCGCACAAAAAGCCGAGAGGTTGAGCAGCATCCGCAGATCACGCCCGGCAGCCCGCTCGTACGGTCGTTCTCAACCCCAACGAGGAAGGCACCCACCATGAAGAAGCTCTCCGACCAACTGAGCGACCTGTCCAACCGTGCGAAGAAGACCGAGGACGTGGTCGACGCCGCGAAGGCGAAGAACCGGGACCGGTTGCAGGCCGAGCAGACCCGGATCAGCGAGCGGACGACCAAGGCGCAGACCGATGTCCAGTCGAAGTGGCAGGACCTCCGGACCGCGATGGACGGCCACTTCGCCGAGCTTCGCACCAAGGGCGAGCAGCACAAGGCCGCCCGGGACCTCAAGCACGCCGAGCGGAACGCCGACGACGCCGAACTGGACGCCTCCGACGCGATCGACTTCGCGATCTACGCCCTCGACTACGCGGAGTACGCCATCGTCGACGCCACCATCGCCCGCGCCGACGCCGACGACCTGGCGGCCAAGGGCTGACAGCCGGAGCTGCCGGTGGGCCGGAGGAAGACCTACCATCGGCAGATGGACACGGTGGATGACGATGCCGATCTCGATCGCCAGCTCGCCGGGTTGGCCACGTCCTTGCTGGGCCGGCTCGACGAGTTGGCCGAGGCGATGGCGGAGTGGATCCAGAAGGAGGTCACGGCGTACGTCGACAGCGCGCTCGTCCCGTACGCCGATCTTCGCGAGGACTGTCGGGCGCAGCTGAACTCGATCCTGCCCGCGCTCTGCGGGCCCGAGGCCGCCGATATCTCCTACGCGCGCCAGAGCGGCAGGCGACGGGCCGAGCTGGGCGTACCGCTGGCCAAGGTGATGGACTCCTACCGCGTCGGCGGCAGGTTCATCTGGGAGGCCCTGGTCGCCGAGGCGCAGAGCACCAACACCCTCAGCAGTGAGGCTCTGGTTCGCGCCGCGTCCAGGATCTGGCTGATCCTCGACGACTTCACCGACGCGATGGCAGACGCGTACCGGGACGCCGTGGCCGACCGGATCGTCGCCCAGGAGCACGAGCGCTCCGCCCTGGTGGCGGCGCTGCTGGAGGGCCGGATCACCGAGAACGAGACCCTCTGGGAGGCCGCCGAGATCCTGCGGATCTCCCATCGGGGACCGTTCGTCGTGGTCGCGGCGGAGGTACCGGAGGTCGGCCGGCAGGCCTTCCCCGAGATGGAGGCGCGGCTGCGGTCGGCCGGCCTGGCGTCGGCCTGGCGACTGCTGGCGGACCTGCAGGTGGGCATCGTCGTCCTGCCTGAGGGGGTCCGGTTGGACCGGCTGGTCGCCGTGCTCACCAAGCACGCAGAGCACCGGGTCGGCGTCAGCCCGCGGTTCTCGACGCTCGACGGAACCCGGGAGGCCCTGCGGTTCGCGAGGTTCGCCCTTCTCGGCGCCGTGGCCGGCAGCCTGGTCACGCTCTTCGACCGCTCGCCGCTCGCAGTGGCCGTGGCCAGTACGCCCGAGGTGATGACCCGGATCGTCAGCTCGACCTTGGGCCCGCTGGACGCGGCCGCCGATCGCGAGGTCCTGCTGGACACCTTGGGGGCCTGGCGCGACTCCGGCGGGTCGACCGACCGGGCAGCCAAGCAGCTCTTCGTCCACCCCAACACGGTCCGTCAGCGACTGCGCCGGATCGCAGAGTTGACCGGCTGCACGATGACAGCGCCCCGCGACGTCGCCCGACTCTGCCTGGCCCTCGAAGCCACGCGGCAGCAGCCGCACTGAGCCCGGTTCCGCAGCGTCGTCGTACCGACGCGGGGAGGTGATTGCTTAAGCGAAATTGGGTCATCGGTGCGTCGGATTGCCGATGTCTGAGCCGCATCCGGCCTCGTAGCGTCGATTACGCCGCCCAGCTGAAGGGCGCGATGATCGATAGGAGGCCGCATGGCTGAGCACTGCGAACCGTTGCCATCCCACGGGTACAGCTCGCTGCCCGAGTTGTTCGATACCGCGACGATGCCGCCGGACCAGCGCCCCCGGCGGCTGCGTGACGCGATCGCCAGTGCCGCGGTGCCGGTCGAGATCGAGCACCAGGTCGGCCCGGACGAGGTGTCCGTGCGAGGTGCCGGTCGCAGGCTCGGCAGGTTGTCGGTCCTAACCCTCACGGCGACGCCGTTGACCCTGCGACGCACGGTCCGGCTGGCCCGAACCGATCCCGAGCCGAGCATCCTCGTGGAGCTGCAGCTGGCCGGCCGGCGGTCCGTCGTCCAGGGCCATGAGAGAACGGTCCTGAACCCGGGCGATCTGGTCCTGCTCGACAGCAGCCAGCCGTACCTCTCGACCAGCCTGGACGGAACCAGCCAGCTTTCGGTCCGGATCCCGAGGGCGGATCTGGCGCTGCCCGACCAGGCACTCGCCCGCGTCGCCGGGGTGGGCCTGCGCCCACAGAATCCGGTCGCGAACCTCGCGGCGAGCTACCTGACCCGGCTGGTCGGTGATCACCGGCTGGCCGCCGAGGCGGACCTGGACGTGTTCGAGGCTCCGACGACCGAGCTGGTCCGGGCGGTGGTCGCCACCCAGCTCGGCGACGGCGTACCGGCCATCGAAGTGCCGGAGAACACGCTCACCCTGCGGATCATGGAGTTCGCCCAGCAGCATCTCACCGATCCCGACCTGACCGCGACGAAGATCGCCAGAGCCAACAACATCTCGGTCCGGCACCTCTACACGACCCTGTCCCGGTCCGGTGTCGTGCTGGGCGAATGGATCCGGGTACGCCGGCTCGAGGGGAGCCGGCGCGAGCTCGCCAGGAGCACGGCGACCGGCAAGACGATCTCCGCCATCGGGCGCGCCTGGGGCTTCGGCGACGCCACTCATTTCAGTCGCACCTTCCGCGAGACCTTCG